>NZ_CP088276.1:300000-476847 GCF_020731415.2 Phyllobacterium sp. T1293
CGGTATTTCCAGCCCGCGCATTCCGTTGCAGGTCAGGCTTTTTCTCGCTCTCGCCTGTTCACTGATGGTCGTGCCGCTCGTGCTCAAGCAGGTAACACCCGCGGCCAATGCCGCACCGCTCGTGCTGATGCGCATCATCGTCATCGAAGCCATTGTCGGCGCGCTGATCGGCATACTGGCACGCATGTATTTCTGGGCTCTGCAGTTCATGGCCAACACCATTGCCATGGCGACAGGCTATTCCGGCGCTCCGGGGGCGGGTATTGAATCCGAAGAACCGCAGGCGGCGATTGCCACCATCGTTACTTTCTCGGCCTTGCTGATGTTCTTCATCATGGACCTGCATCTTGAAGTGCTGCGTGCCTTGCTCTCATCCTATTCGGCTATCCCGGTTGATGGGGTTTTCCAGCCAGCAACCGCCATGGTCAATCTGACCGATACACTGTCCAAAGCCTTCTTCAGCACCATTCGCATTGCGGCACCCTTCATTGTCTTTGCGGTTGTCGTGAACATTGCCGTTGGCCTCATCAACAAGCTGACCCCGACAATCCCTGTCTATTTCATCTCCATGCCGTTCGTGCTCGCGGGCGGTTTGATGCTTCTCTATTTCACTATGCCCGATCTGCTCCGGTTCTTTACCAGCGAGACCGGCAGCTATCTCAGGAACTTTTGACATGGCCAGCGGATCAGGCTCACGCACCTCGCTCCAGGCAATGATCAAACTGCAGGGCCTGACCAAAGCCCGGCATGAGATGGAGCTTTCGCGGCTGACGGCACAATTTCTGGCGATTGACGCGGAAAACGTGGCTCTGTTCAAAATGCAGAATGATCGCTTCGAAAATGGCGGGGGTATCGTTCCCGCCGATCTCATCATGAAGCGGCTTGAAACCAACAAGGCAAAACAGGCTGATCTGTCCGAGCGGATGACCTTTGAAAAGCGCGATCTGCTGATGGTTTCACGCACGCTGGATATATTGCGCGATCGTCTTCGTCAGCTGGAACAGGATATGGAGCGAATCGCTGCGGCTGACGAAATCGAGGAATATGTCATCCATACAATCGCTGGCGGCACAAGCCTCCCGTAAGTTTGGGCAGGTAAGGTGGAAAGCATGAAACACGATGGGACAATGACTGATGGCCATTAATCCACCTTCCGATCTGGTGCTGGATGTTGCCAATGCAGCAGATCCGGCAACCTTGCAGGCTTCGGTCGAAAAACTTCGCAGCCTTGCCGCTGCGCGTGTCGAAGCCCAGACGCGGCTTTCGCGCGAGACATTTGCATCGATACAACAGGCGGGTACTCCAACGGTTTCCATCGGCAGCACACATGCACCCGACAGGCAGAATGCCGCCTACAAGAAGTTTGAATCATTCATGCTGCAATCCTTTGTCGAGTCCATGTTTACAGGCGACAATCAGGCCGTGTTCGGTCAGGGCATTGCCGGGGATTACTGGAAATCGATGATGTCAGAGGCAGTGGCCAAGAAGATGGCCGATGCCGGTGGTATTGGTGTGGCGAAGATGCTGGAACAGCAGAGCGCCAAGAAAGCGAAAAACGAGGCAGCGAGTGAAACGCCCGCTGTATCAGGCAATCAAAGTCTCACTCAAAAACAGGACTCAAATGTCATTTTGTACCAGATCGAACGGCAACTCATTCACAAGCAATTGAAAACGACGAAACCTGTTGAAGATATCAGACAGGGCTGAGGCCGCCAGGATTGGAGGAAATGAATATGGATGTAGTCAACGACAATGAAGAGCATGGCGCGGTGATCGAGCACGCTCCGCTTGAAGCCGAGCAGATTGAGCCTGCGCTTGAGCCCGTTCTCTTTGCGATCAAGCGTCTGGAAGAAGTGGTTGAGCGCGAAACGCAGTTGCTGCTTGATGGTGAAACGATTGATCTTGCCGAGATCAATTCGCACAAGAGCCGTGGCCTGCGCGACTTCAACAAGGCGATGAACAAAGCCGCGAAAACGGCGGGGATTCCGGCGTTGAAGTCACTTCAGCCTATGCTTGATGCGCTGCGGCAGAAGCTGGATCGCAATTGCGATGCCATCAAGCTGCATCTGCGCGCCGTGACGGAGCTGACCGGCCTCATCCGCGATGCGCTTGAAACGCAGGAAGCCGATGGCACCTATACGGCCCAGCAGATGAGGAACGGGCAGGGCGCATGATCCGCATTGTCCTGATCGGTCTGTGGATATGCGGCGTTGCGCTGGGATCGCTGTATTTTGCTGTATGGCAGAATTCGGCGACGGCGGCTATCTCATCCCAGAGCAAGGACATGCTCGATTTCGGCAAGACGGATGTCTTCAGCGTCCCGATTATTCTCGACGGCACGGTGGAAGGCTATATCGTTGTGCAGCTCGGCTATACGCTGGACAGCCGCGTGAAAGCCTCTGTCACGGTGCCGGTCGGACCGTTTATCAATGATGAAGTGTTCCGCCAGTTCTACGGCCACTTTTCCGATGTGAAAAATGTGCAGAAGGTTGAATTTGCCAGCGTCAAGCAATCAGTGATTGACGGCGTTAACGCGAAATTTCCGGAACCTCTGGTGCGCGACTTGCTTGTCGAGCAATTCAACTACATAACGGCCAAGGAAATCCGCGACCAGAACACCAAGGGCCTGCCGCGCCAGACGCCACCCGCGCCGTGATCAATCAGAGCGAATAGTATTTTCCGGCGAGCGCGCTCAGCACAGCCGCGCTTAGCGGCGTCACATTTGTATCCTCGATGAAGCGCACGCCGTAATCCCCGTCCTTGTGCCAGACGATTTCAGTCATCAGTGCGCCGCGATGCTGATCGTCAAACAGCCAGAACCGGTTAGGGACCGTGCAAGGCCCAACGGTTCTGATCCGTGCCCCGCCACCGGCGATATTATGGAAATGGCATTCGGTCAGAAACTGGCCGTCAAGCGTCGCAAGCTTTCCCGAGCGCAGGCGTGTGCGCTTGCGTTCCTGAATACGCTTTTCCGTCTTGTAGCCGGAATCTGTTGGTGGCATCGATGGTCGGTCCAGCAAGGATTGATAGATCGGCGCGAGCATATGTCTGTGTCACATATCTCCAACCGGTGGTTGTCCTTGATGGTCATAGTCTCAAACCATTGCAAAACCGTTATACGGCATTTCATGTTGGGCAGGGTGGGTATTCGTTGCCCCGCTGGTTTGGCGGGACAACGGATAAGAATTGTACAATGCTCAGCGGCGCGGCAGGAGCTTCTGAACTTCGTCAGCAGCGTTGTTCAGGGCTTCTTCCGGTGTGGCCGACTGTTCGACAACACGCGACAGATTATCGACAATGGTCTGCGTTACCTTCACACCATTTGTACCGGGGAACGCATACCAGGGGATCATCCGGTTCATCTGGTTGAGGCCAGCCTGAAACAGCGGGTTCTGCTTGTAGAAATCGCCAAGATATTCCGGTGACTTTGCGGCAAGCTCATTGTTCGGCACATAACCAGTGCCGGGAACCACAACCGATGCGCCAAAGGGTCCGGCGGCAAACTTGGCAAATTTCCATGCGGCCTGCTGCTTGGCTGCATCCTTGGTGAGGATCACGACAGCGTTGCCACCGGTTGGCAGATGGCCTTTTTCCTGGTTGAGCAGCGGCAATGGTCCGGTGCGCATATCAAACTTGCTGCCGACATTCTTGATGGTGTTGCGCAGTGCGCCCGTTGTCTGGAAAGCAAAGCCCACCTTACCGGCAACAAAGGCCTGTTCGCCCGCCTGCTTGGTCAAAACAGGCATGCCACCTTCCTTGACCAGACGGCTTACGAGATTGAAGGCGGCAATGCCTTCCGGACCATTGAATGCGACCTTCTTCTCGTCAGGTGAAAGCATCGTACCACCGGCACCGAAAAGCAGCGCCGAAAACATCCAGTCATCGCCCTGCCAGCGGAAGTCGATACCCTCATTGCCATTGCCAAGCGCTTTGACCTTGGCGCCGAGTGCAATCACTTCGTCCCATGTCTTTGGTGGCTGGTCCGGATTGCCGCCGGCCTGCCGGATAAGATCGGCATTGTAATACATGATCGGATTGGAGGTGGCGAAGGCGAGGCCGACCTGCTGATCGCCAACCTGGGCAAGGCGCAGGATATTGTCGCTGAAACCCTGAGCGGCCATATCAGCCTCCTTGGCGATCAGCGGCTTCATGTCGATATTGACGCCGCGCTCGGCAATCATGCGCAGACGATTGAGACCGATGAAGGTGACGTCAGGCATTTCAGCGGTACCGGCCTGGCGCAGGATCGTCTGGATGCCCTCTTCATAGGTGGCCGATGGGCTGACGAAGCTGATCTTGATATCAGGGTTTTCTTCCATGAACTTCTTGGAGATGACGTCCATCACATCCTTGAAGAAACCCGGCATTGGGTAGTGTACGTTCAGGGTCGTCTCCGCCAAAGCGGGAGCACAGAACGCGGTGGCGATTGCGGCTGCCGCAATCGTCTTTCGGAAGAAGCTCATTATTATCTCCTGGTCTTGGGAACAGTCAGCCTTTGAGGCCGGTGAGGGTTATGCCTTCGATGAAACGCCGCTGGGCCAACAGGAAAGCTGCGACGAGCGGCAGGGTGATGATGAGGGTTGCGGCCATCAGCGCCCCGTAATCGTCGCCCGCTTCCGCCGCGCGGAAGAACAGTAGCCCGAGAGGCGGGGTTGCGCGTTCGGTGCCGGTGATGACGATGAGCGGCCAGAACAGATCGTTCCAGTGAGCAACCACTGAGAAGATCGCAAAGGCTGTGACTGCGGGCCATGCATTGGGAACAATCACCCTGTTGACGATGGCGAGTTCCGACATGCCATCGAGACGGGCAGCGGCGATCAGATCATCCGGCATGGAGCGGAAGAATTGCAGGAACAGGAAGATACCGAAGACCGAGATGAAGAACGGTGCCGATAGGGCAAAATAGCTGTTCAGCATGCCGACCTTGTTCAACGCAACGTAAATAGGCAGGGCGGTTGCATGAATGGGGATGAGCAGCCCGAGCATGACAAGGGTCATCATGGTTTGCGCAGCACGGAACCGCAGCTTTGCCATGGCATAGGCGCAGGGAATGGCGATGACCACCTGAAAGAAGAAGATAAGGCCGCACACGACCAATCCATTCCACAGAAGCAGGCCCATCGGAACCCGGGTGAAGGCCTTGGCGAGATTTTCCCACAGCGCCCAGTGCTGCGGCAGCAATGTCAACGTCGAAGAGAATATTTCTTCGCGGGATTTGGCGGCGGTGGAGATCATCCAGATATAGGGGGCAAGGAAGACGAGTGCTCCCGCCGACAGGATGCCAAGGCGCAGATTGCGCATGGAAAGGAGTGCGGTGCTACTCATGTGTAATGCACCTTCTTGTCGAGAACACGGTACTGGATGAGCATCAGGACGATGAGGAAGGCGAGGAAGATCACGGTCATGGCGGAGGCATAGCCGACGCGTAGATAGACAAATCCCTCCTGATAGATGGTCCAGAGGAGGACTTCCGACGCCTTGTTCGGGCCGCCTTCAGTCAAGGTCTTGACGGTCTCGAACACCTTCACCGCATTGATCACACTGATTGTTGTGACGAACAGGGTTGTCGGTCCGAGCATGGGCCATGTGACAAGGCGAAAGCGCTCCCAGCTGCTCTTGGCACCATCGACTTCCGAGGCGGCGTAAAGCTCACGCGGGATTGCCGTGAGGCCCGCCAGAAACAGCACCATGTTGAATCCGACCGACTGCCAGATACCGATGATCGCCAGGCTGATGAGTACCGTACTGCTGCTGCCAAGCCAGTTTGGACCGGCAATACCGAGCATTGACAGCATGGCATTGACAGGGCCGATGGTCGGATGCAGCAGATATTGAAACACGGTGGCCATGGCGACCAGCAGGGAAGCGACGGGGAGGAAATAGACGGTACGGAAAAAGGCCCGCCCGCGTGTTTCACTCTCGATCAGCAGGGCCACGCCAAGGCCGATGAACACGGAAAAGGGTGTGACAATGGCCGCATAGACAGCGGTGTTCTTGAGCGAAATCAGAAACGTCCGGTCACTGAAAAGCTCGATGTAATTGTTGAGCCCGATAAATTGGAAGTCATCATAGCCCAGCTCGTAATTTGTCAGGCTGAAAACAAAGACAGCAAGTGTCGGCAGCAATATCAGGGCGAAGATAAGAATGATTGCCGGAGCCGCCAGCTGCCATGCCACGCGCTCCTCGCGTTTTGCAGCGCGGATGGCGGCTTGTCTTGCAGTAGGGCGGGGAAGGTTGGCGTCGACAGCTATCTCACGCATTGACGGCAACCCTCACCGGATTGCGCAGCGGAACGCGCAAACCATCGTCGCCGAAGACAAGACAGGCATCCTTGTCAACCTGCAATGTGACCGGCGACCCGGCAGCAAGGTGCGCGACATCGGCAGGTGCGGCCTTGACGACAATACCATCCTCGGTGCCCGATACATCCGTTGTGACCAGCACTTCCGAGCCAAGGAACTCCAGCCGCGAAACCGTAGCGGCGATACCCTCTGCGCTTTGCGGTTTGAGCCTCATGCGCTCCGGCCTGATCCCAAGCCGAACCGCAGTTCCCACCGGGCCCGTAACCCCTTCGATCATGGACTTACCGCCGAAAAACACTCTGCCATTTTCAGATGTAACGGCGTTGATGATGTTGATGCGCGGACTGCCAACGAATTTTGCCACTTCGATATGGCGTGGATCGTCATAGATTTGCGCAGGCGAAGCAAACTGCAGCACCTTGCCTCCCATCATGACCGCAACCCGGTCAGCCATGCTGAGCGCTTCGGACTGATCATGGGTAACGTAAATGGTCGGAACGCCGGTACGCCGGTGCAGGTCGACGATCTCGGCGCGTGTATGCACCCGCAGATTGGCGTCAAGATTGGAAAGCGGCTCATCCATCAGGAAGACGCCGGGCTGGCGCACAAGCGCCCGTGCCAGCGCCACACGCTGCCGCTGCCCGCCGGACATCTGTCCGGGCTTCCGATCAAGCAGATGATCAATCTTGAGGCTGGTGGCCGTGGTCAATACCTGCTGTTTGATAGCGGCTTGCGTTGCCGCGCGGCCCGCCATGAAGCGACCAAGAAACGGCATCCGCTGCAGGGTGGAAAGCTTGCGCATGGCCAGCGGCACCGCAATGTTCTGTTCTGCGGTCAAATGCGGGTAGAGGGCATAGGACTGGAAGACCATCGACACGTTGCGGTCGGCAGGATGCTCCGCCGTAATCTCGCGCTCCCCCATCCAGATGCTGCCGGTATCGCCGTGATCAAGACCGGCGGCAATGCGCAGCAAGGTGCTCTTGCCGCAGCCTGATGGCCCGACCAGTGCTATGAATTCACCGTCCTCGGCTTCTATGCTGACATCGTCAAGAATGCTGTTGGAGCCATAGGATTTGGAGATATTTCTCAGGGCAAACGCGCTCATGCGGCACTCTCCGGTGCTTTAGGCGCACGCGGATAGACCTCTTCGATAACGTCATCGAGGACAAAGCGGGACAAGGTATCAATTTCGACAATCTCGGTTTTAACCGTATCGGTCAGTGTATGGATCGCTGCACCGAGAATGCGCTTGCCGGGCATATCCGGCACCATATCCCCGACGGTGAAGGAAGAGGCCGGTGCCCAGACAAGGCTGGTGCCATTGTGTGCGCCTTGCCATGCGCAATGCAGATGTCCGCTGGCATGCAGAGCCACATCATATTCTGCAAAAAGCGCCAGAAGCTTCTTGCGTGGGGCAGGACGGACGCTCCAATAGCCAGTCTCGCCTTCATCGGCAGTATCAACAAAAAGCGGCTTGTGCGCGAAGACGGCAATGCGGCGGTCCGCTGCTTCGGCGAGCACATCTTCAAGCCAGTCAAATTGCGCTGCCTCCTCCAGACTATCATTGCCGAGAATGAGGCTGTTGAGGCCCACCAGCCGCCAGCCATCCACATCATGAAACCAGCGGTCGGGCCCGACCATTTCGCGCCAGCGGTCTATCCGTGTCGCGTTAACAGGTTGGGGACTTGCAGGCATGTGGCCGATATCGTGATTGCCGGGCAGGCTCAGAACCGGAGCGGTAAGCTCGTTGAGCAACCTGACGGAAAAGGCAAGGTCGTCCTCAATATCCGCGCCATCGATGGAAAGGTCCCCCGTATGGATAATCAGATCCGGTTTCTGGTCTGTCACCCATTGCGCCAGTGGCGCCCAATTCGGATTGAAGTGTTCCTTGCCGGGGCTGAGGTGCGTGTCGGTAATCTGGATGATCTTCACGGGATATCTCTTTCGTAAAATCAAATACGGGGCATCTGAAAATCGGACGTCGGTTATGTGCATAGCTGTGCGAAGCCAAGCCGCTCGAACGATCTGGCGTTGAGCCTTCATAGGCTTGGTCTGTGACGCCAGCGTTTCAGGCTGGTGACAGTTCAATGAACGTATCTGCGGTTGCGGGAGGTATTTGACAGAAACGGCGGGCGCGCTTGCAGCCCATAAAAGCGGTGAACAATTGCATTGTTCACCATAAATATTTACACCTTATCAACCTCGGTCTCCATAGTCTGAGCGCGTGCCCGGTCAGCTGGTCTGCACCCTTCATCCGTCTTTTTGAACCGGAGATTCCGCAATGCCGCTTGGTCTCGCTTATCAAAGCCTGTTGAGCCGTTTGAGAGTTCTGGTTGCAGGCATCGCCTGTCTGGCTGTTGGGCTTCCAGTGGTCGCGCAGGCTGCCGAGCAGCCCTGGTTTGTTCTTGATGTTTCCACCGGAAAAGTGCTGGGCGAGGGCAATGCAAACACGCCGCATGGGCCTGCCTCGCTGGCAAAGATGATGACGCTTTACCTGACATTCGAGGCGATCAGGAAGGGCAGGCTGCATTGGGACGACAGAATTGCCGTATCGGCGAATGCCGCGCGCAAAGTTCCGGCAAAGCTCTGGATGCGGGCCGGGGATACGCTGAGCGTGCGTGAAGCTGTCAACGGCATGATTATCCTTTCCGCCAATGACGCGGCGTCTGCCATGGGCGAACACCTTGGCGGAACGGAAGCGCGCTTTGCCCAGCAGATGACCATGCGCGGGCGCCAGCTTGGCCTCAGGAACACGGTTTTCCGCAATGCATCGGGGCTAACCGAGAAAGGTCAGTCGACAACGGCACGGGACATGGCGACGTTGGGCGTGGCTGTGATGCGGGATTTTCCGAAAGAATATGGCCTTTTCTCCCAACGCTCTTTTGTTTTTCGCGGCAAGCAGATCAATGGCCACAATAATCTGATGTACCGCTATGCCGGGGTTGACGGTATCAAAACAGGCTATACGGATGCGGCTGGTTTCAATCTGGTGTCGTCATTCACCGACAGGAACCGGCACATTGTCGGCGTTGTTCTTGGCGGCAAAACCGGCCGTTCGCGCGATGACCGGATGGCACAGCTTCTGGATCAGTACATGCCGATGGCAAGCGATGGCTCGAAGCGGAGCCGCGATCTTGTCGCTGGCAATGCCGTCGCTGGAACAAATCCCGTTGTTGCGTCGGCAATCCCGCTTCCGCGCGCTGCAGACAGATCAGCCGTGGTTGCACAGCGTAAACCCGGTATTGCCGAACTGATTGATGAATCGAAGATTGAGCAGGGTGACGGCGGGCTGGAACCTTTGAAGACGCCAGCGCAGTGGAATATTCAGATTGGCGCAGTGGATACCCGTGCCGATGCCAACCGGCTGCTCGGCAGGGCCGATAAACTCGTCCATGCGATCCTGCCGGGAGCCAAGGGCTATATTGAACCGGCATCAAAGCGCGGTGCGCAGCTTTATCGTGTCCGGTTCGGCGGGTTCAGCGATGCGCAGGCTGCAAGCGCCGCCTGTTCCGAATTGAAGCGCCGTTCCTTTGCCTGCATCGCGTCACGCAATTAAAATCAGACGGCTTTTCACTTTAAATCAGACGAATGGAAGCGGCCACCGACCGCTTTGTCTGTTGGGTGCCTGCCTTGCGGACAGATCAGCCTCTCTCCCTTTGACCACCCGAATAAGACCGAACGGGAATGTCGAGGGTATGGATCAACGGGTCGATACCCAGATCAACCAGTTGATCCATTGGCAGGCTGTTGAGTTCGGCAATGGTGCGGCGCGCATTGCGCCAGGCAATATAGTTGCGATAAATATTCATCTTCATACCTCGTCTTTGTTCATCGAATAAACAGGGACCTTGAAAGGCTCCTGTGAACACGATGGAGTATGCGCGGCAGCGTCAAAACACGGTATCTCATTTGACCGAAGAGATTGCCTGATCCTCCGAGAGTTAGGCGCCGATGCTGACCCTGCTCATGTTCGTCGCGGCCAATTTTCATGCTGGCGAACTGCCTGCACTCGCTGGCCGCGTCGTTGATGCCTGCGACTGCTATTCCATCACCGCGTGTTCCGGCGGCGCTGCGCTTGGCGCGGGTTTGCGCAACAGGAACACAAGCGGGATAGCCGCGAGTGACATCAGCATCAGCAGCTTGAAATCATCCATATAGGCAATGATTGTTGCCTGCAGGGTGATAATCCCGTCAAGCGATGCGCGGCCCGCTGCCTTCAGCGGGTCGAGATGCTGCATCACGACGGGCGCATTGAAGGCGTGGTTGAACGGCGTCACATAGGCGGCAATTGAAGCGTGGTTGCTCTGCACATTCTCCGTGATGAGCGCCGTGACAATGGAAATGCCGACGCTGGAGCCGATATTGCGCGAGAGATTGTATAGGCCGGTGCCTTCGCCGCGCATACTGGCTGGCAGCGTGGCAAAGGCAATTGTCGTCAAGGGTACGAACAGGAAGCCTAGACCTGCACCTTGAATGAAGCCCACCGAAACGATGGTCCATTGTGATACGTCAGGCGTCCAGCCGGTCATGTCATACATGGCCCATGCGGTAAGCCCGAGGCCAAGCACCAGCAGCAGCCGCGTATCAACCTTGCCGATGAGACGACCGACGATGAACATGCACACCATCGTGCCGACGCCGCGCGGTCCCATGACGATACCGGCTGTTGTGACGGGATAACCCATCAGGGTTTGCAGGTAAGGGGTCATCAGGGCGAGCGAGGCCAGATAAGTCACGCCGACGATGAAGATGAAGAACATGCTGACGGCAAAGTTTCTGTCGAGGAACAGGCGCGGGTTCACAAAGGAGCGTTGTGCCGTAAAGGTGTGGCTGAGGAACAGATAGAATGCGCAAACGCAGACCAGCGCTTCCAGCTGGATTTCGCCCGATGAGAACCAGTCAAGCTGCTCGCCGCGGTCGAGAAAAAGCTGCAAGGCGGCAATGGAAAGACTGAGCGTGCCGAAGCCGAACCAGTCGAGCTTGGCTTTAAGCTCGCGGCCCGTTTCTGTAACAAAGGCTGAAATGCCGACAAACGCCAGTAGGCCGATCGGGACGTTGATGTAAAACACCCAGCGCCAGCTGATATTGTCGGTCAGCCAGCCGCCAATGACAGGTCCAAGCACGGGCCCGACCATGACGGAAACACCGAACAGCGCCATGGCCGAACCGCGTTCCTCGACGGAATAGATATCGAGCAGAATACCCTGCGACAGGGGCACGAGCGAAGCGCCGAACAGGCCCTGCAAAAGGCGGAACGCCACGATCTGCGGCAGCGACTGGGCAATGCCGCACAGCACCGAAGCAACCACGAACCCGGCAATGGCCGTCAGCAGCACGCGCTTGCGCCCGAACCGGGCGGCGAGGAAGCCTGAGGGCGGGGTCATGATCGCCGCGGCGACGATATAGGAGGTCAGAACCCAGTTGATCTGGTCGGCACTCGCCGCAACACTGCCCTGAATATAGGGCAGCGCCACATTGGCAATTGTTGTGTCGAGTGCCTGCATGATGACGGCGAGAATGACACAGGCCGTTATCGCGCCGCGATTGGCTACGGGCGCGACGCCCGGCAGTGCGACGGAGTTAGACATGATCCTTACTGCCAAAGAGCGATTGCAGGAAGTGCGGCAGGCCGCGCGCATGGTCGGTATTGACCTCGGCGGTAACGCTCATGCCCATGCGTAGCGGCGGCTTTCCTGATAAATCCGTGATGTCGACAAGCATGGGAATGCGCTGCACAACCTTCACCCAATTGCCAGTTGTATTCTGTGCGGGGAGCAGCGAGAAGCTGGAGCCGGAAGCGGGGCTGATGCTGGCGACCGTGCCTTTCCATTCAACACCGGGATAGGTATCGACAGTCACGGTCACGGACTGGCCGGGCTTCACATAGGTGAGTTCAGTTTCCTTGGGGCTGGCAGCGACCCACATATGGGTTGTCGAAACGAGGCTGAAGCCCGCCTGCGATGCCTGAAGATAGGCACCAACCTGCAGCGCGCTGACATTGGTCACGACACCATCAAACGGCGCGCGCACAGTGGTTGCATCAAAATCATGCTGGGCTTTATCAACTGTGGCTTTCGCGGCCAGATAGGATGGGTTCTGCTCAACCGGCTGATCAACGTCGTTACCCAATTGGGCCAATGTGGTTGCGGCCTGCGCCTTGGCGACATCGACCTTCTGCTGTGCGGCATCCAGATCATGCTTGGCCTGATCATAGGTCGCCTTGGACACGGCGGCTGTGTTGGTCAAATCCGCCTGCCGTTGCAGGGTCTTCTGATAAAAAGGAATATCTGACTCCGCCTGCGCAATCTCGGCCAAGGTCTGTTTGTAGCTTGCCTGCAGGTTGAGGATCTGGTTGCGCACCGTGCCAAGCTGTGCCTGTGCGCCTTCAAGGGCGATGCGGTAAACATCCGGATTGATGCGGAACAGAATCTGACCCTGCTTGACGATTTCGTTGTCATGCACATCCACAGAGCTGACAAGGCCGGAGATATCGGTCGAAACGCCAACCATATCCGCCTGCACATAGGCATTATCCGTGGACATGACCTGTCCGCCCGTGACGTAGAAATAGCCGCCGACGATAAGGGCGATGGGAAGAGCGGTGAAGAGAATCTGCCGTGTGCGGTTGCGGCGTGTCTTGGGCGGGGTGATATCCGGCAAGGGCACGGGCTCGTTGACGCGCGCTGCAACAGGCGCCTCGCTGTTTGCGTCGGTCTTTTCGAGAACAGCCTCGTCAGAATTGGCGGGAATGCGGGAGGTTGGTGAGCCGTCAGCCATGGTGTTTCTTCCTGTCATCGACCGGTGTCTGACAGGCATCGATCAAATTGGACTTCATAAGGGTTAGAGTTCGAAGCAGATGCTCCCGGTCTTCGGCGGGCACATTGGCCAGCGCCTCGGAACGGGTGATTTCGCCGATAACGCGCATGTCATCGACATGTGGGCGCGCTTCGTCACGCAGATAAAGCAGCCATATCCGGCGGTCAGTGGGATGCCGGCGCCGTTCGATCAGGTTGCGTTCCTGCAGCTTGTCCAGAATACGCACCAGCGTGATCGGCTCGATCTCGAGAATTTCGGCCAATCCAGCCTGATGGATGCCCTCGTTCTTTGCGAGGTATGCAAGGGTCTGCCACTGGGAGCGGGTCAGGCCAATGTGCTTTGCACGCTGTTCAAATCGTTTGCGCAACAACCGCGCAACCTCATGCAGCAGAAAGCCAAGAGTGGGCATGTTATCCATGATGTGGGGCTTTAAAACTCGTAAGGATGCTTATAACAACGATACATATAGCATGTGGACTCATCTTTTAGAAGAGGCCCGGTGTCACAAATCGGTGACAAAAATGCTCAAAACGAAAATGCCCGGTCTGTGAAGACCGGGCACATGATTCAAATCTGGATATAGGGGAACGGTTTAGCCGACGAAGGCCCGCTCCACGACATAGGTCGACGGCTTGTTGTTCGCGCCTTCTTCGAGACCAAAGGATTCCAGAATAGCCTTCGTATCGTGGATCATGTGCATCGAACCACAGATCATGCCGCGATCGGTTTCCGGATTGAGCGGCGGCAGGCCGAGATCACTGAACATCTTGCCGCTTGTCATCAGATCGGTAACGCGGCCCATATGGGTAAAATTTTCGCGCGTGGTGGTGGTGTAGAGCCGCAGGCTGTCGGCGGCAAATTCGCCGATCAGCGGATCATCCTTGATGCCTTCCACCATTTCGGTGATGTATTTGAGTTCGGCGACGTCGCGGCAGGTCTGCACCAGAATGACTTCTTCGAACTTCTCATAGGTCTCAGGGTCACGGATCAGGCTGGCGAAGGGTGCAACACCTGTTCCTGTCGACAGCATATAGAGGCGCTTTCCCGGCAGCAGTGCATCGAGAACGAGCGTGCCCGTCGACTTCTTGCGCAGAAGGACCGTATCGCCGCGTTTGATCTTCTGCAGATGCTCGGTCAGCGGGCCATTTTCAACCTTGATCGAAAAGAACTCGATTTCCTCATCCCAAGATGGGCTGGCGATGGAATAGGCGCGATAAACAGGCTTTTCCGCATTGGGCAGGCCGATCATGACAAACTCGCCCGAACGGAACCGGAAGCTCGCAGGACGGGTAATGCGGAAGCGGAACAGGCGGTCCGTATAATGGCGAACCTCGGTCACTGTTTCCGCATACACATTATCAGGAATAGGAAAGGCAACCGGCGCCGAAACGTCGTCTGGCTCAAGAATGGTTGCCGCTGTTGCAGCTACTGGCGAAAATGCAGTCATCCCGGGTTCTCTCGTTCGATACTGATATCAACAAATGAACGAGCCGGGCGTTGCTCCATTCATTATTCAACTGGCATCATTCAACTGGTTCATCGGCGAAAATGCGCGCCTGGTAATGCCAGCAAACCTTATGTAATCGGCAGCGATTAATATGCAATGGCTGATTTTGCAAGGCAGATCAGCAAATTAGCAGACGCTGCATACCCCCCGATCGCGGCGAAAATACCTTTTGTGAGCAATATATTGGAAGAATTTGGCTAAGGCCGAAATGTTCGCAGATCGTGTGTACAGATTCAGGCATTTTTATAGATTAAATTTTTCTCTTTCGAGGAAGGGGCAATGTCAACAATTTAGGCCCCCTGTGATTGTTGACCGTTCAAGACGAGGTTGCTATCCAGAATATGGAATTGGTTCCGCGATCAAAAGCGGATGAAAAGGGAACACGGTGAGGATGACCCAAGAAGGGGCCTAATCCGTGGCTGCCCCCGCAACTGTAACCGGTGAGCGGTCCTCCATAGTGCCACTGAAAGCGCTTTTGCGTGATTGGGAAGGCGGGGGACATGCAGTGATCCGGAAGTCAGGAGACCTGCCCGTTCCGGTCACCCAGCTCGAACACGGGGTGTGTTCAGGCGCGGTCGCTCGTCGCGGTGACATTTGAAAAAGTGTTGCCGTGTGCCGGAGCGATTGCAGGTTGATTGTTACAATCCCCTTGCTGCCCATCCAGCCCGCGGTTCAGACGTAATCGGGGAAACGCCAGCCGTTTCCCATGCTGTGGGGGCATCATGTTAAGGCAAACGGGATTTGCAGGGGCAATCATTGGTCTGTTGAGCGGGGTCGCCATTGCGCAGGAACCGGCAACCGACGGAGACGGGACGATTGTCCTTGCTCCGATTTATATCAATCTTGGCGAGTCACGCATTGATGCGGAAAAATCCGGGCGGGCCTATACGGTTATCACAGGCGAGCAGCTGGTACAGAACCAGACACGCTACGTTGCCGATGCGTTACGGCAGGTGCCGGGCTTTGCCGTTTCGCGTGGCGGCTCCTATGGCGGCCTGACACAGGTGAGGGTACGCGGCGCAGAAGCCAACCACCTTCTTGTCATGATTGACGGCGTTGAAGCCAGCGAAACCGGCAATGGCGAATTCGACTTTGGCGGCTTGCCGGTTACAGATGTCGATCACATCGAGATTCTGCGCGGGCCGCAAAGCGCCTTCTGGGGCTCGAACGCATTGGCCGGTGTGGTCAACATCATCACCAAGGGCGGCACCCGTGACGGCTTCAAGATCAGCGGACGCTCGGAAGCGGGCACAGATGGAACTTGGCTCGGCAATGTGCTGCTGCAGGGCGGCGCCGATAATCATGATTTTGCCCTCTCCGGCACCTATCGCCAGAACAAGGGTTTCAACATCTCGAATTTCGGTTCAGAAAAGGACGGCGACAAGAACGGCTCCATCAATGGCAAGTTCAAGGTCGACATAACGCCCGATGTGGTTGTCGATGGTACATTCCGTTACGTCAACCGCCGCAGCGATCTCGATCCTGATGGCGGTTATGGCACACCGTTTCAGGGGCTTGTCGTCGATGGTGACGACCAGACCACGACCAAGGAATTGCTGGGCTCGCTCGGCATTACCTGGACATCGCTGGATGGTGCCCTGACTCAAAAAGCGCGGATCAGCGACACCAACACATTGCGCGATAATCTCAAGCACGACGAATATATCTCCGGCAATGAGGGCAACCGGCTGAATGGTTCCTATCAGGCCACCTACAAGTTCGATACGCCAGCCTTTGCCGACGCCAGGCATCAGATTACGGCGGGGTATCAGGGTGAGCGCGAGACTTTCCAGCAGACGCCTGCCAAGGCGGATTTTAACAGCCCATATTTTGACGCGTCGCAGTTCGAGAAACACGACCGGACCATGCATTCGTTTGTCGGGGAATACAGGGGCGAGTTTTTCGACCAGCTTTATCTGAACGCTGCTGCGCGCCACGATGACAATGACCGGTTCAAGGATGCATCGACCTATAGTTTCGGTGCGGCATGGAAAATTCCGGACTGGGGAACGAGACTGCACAGCTCCGTTGGTACAGGCGTTACCAATCCGACATTCTACGATCAGTTCGGCTATCTTCCCTCAACCTACAAGGGCAATCCAAACCTGCGGCCGGAAAAGAGCCTTGGCTGGGATTTCGGTGTCGAGCAGAGCTTTTTCGATGAGCAGCTGGTGCTTGACGTGACCTATTTCCGCCAGAACCTGACCGATGAGATTACCAGCATTGCAACACCTGATTTCCGCTATACGCCTGTTAATCAGGATGGGCGCAGCAAGCGTCAGGGTGTGGAAGTTGCGGCGACGCTCAACTTGACCAGTGGTTTCACCACAACAGCGACCTACACCTATACGGATGCAAAAGACCCCGATGGTCAGATCGAAGTGCGCAGGCCAAAACATTCGGGCTCGCTGAATGCCGCCTACACGTTCCTTGAAGATCGCGCCCGCGTCTTCAGCGAAGTAACCTTCAACGGAAAGATGGAAGATACGGCTTTTACACCGCCTCTCCCCACGCGTGTTGTGCTGAAGGACTATACGCTGGTCACGATTGGTGGCAGCTATAAGTTCAGTGACAAGATGGAAGCCTATGCGCGGATCGAGAACCTGTTCGATGAAGACTATCAGGAGGTTTTTGGTTTCAACACACCGGGCCGTACCGCCTTTGTCGGGTTGAAGGGAAGCTTCTGATTATGTTGAGGCAATGCAGATGGGCGCTAGGGGTGGCGAGGCTGGCAACGGCAATCGCACTGTCTGGCTGTCCGTCTGCAATCGCCGCCGAAGCGCCGAAGCGGGTTGTCTCCATGAACCTTTGTACCGACCAATTGGCCATGCTTCTGGCGGGGGAGGGACAGCTTTATTCAGTGTCGCATCTTGCCAAGGACGAAACGGGTTCGGCGCTGGCCAAAGAGGCGTCGTCGTTTGTAACCAACCATGGTCAGGCCGAGGAAGTTTTCCTGATGAAGCCGGACCTGATCCTCAGCGGCACATATACGACAAGGGCGACCGTAGACATTCTCAAGCGGCTTGGATTTCGGGTTGAAGAGTTTCAGCCGGAATCTTCCTTTGACGATATTCGCGTCAATATCAGGCGGATGGGCGCGCTTCTGGGGCGGGAGGCGAGGGCTGAAGAACTTGTGCGCGAGATGGATGCAACCTTGGCAAGCGTGCCGGGCAGACAGGCCGGTGCGCCGACAGTCGTGCTTTATTACGCAAACCAGTTCACCTCCGGTCGCGGCACCTTGGCCGGTGAAGTGGTCAACCGTGCCGGACTGATTAATCTTGGTGAGAAGCTTGGCTTGGAGGGCACGCAAAAACTGTCGCTGGAGCAGCTTGTCATGGCAAAGCCCGACCTGATTGCCGCCCATAATGCCTATGCGGCGCCATCCCTTGCCTATGAGGCGCAGGTTCACCCGGCGTTTCGCGCTGCATTGTCAGGGAAAAACCTCATCGATATCCCCGATAAGTACTGGATCTGCGGTGCGCCGTTCACGGCGGAGGCAGTCATATTGTTGTCGGATGCGGCAGGGCGGTCAAACAAATGAAAGATCATTTCCGCCTTCTGATCACTGGCCTCGTGCTGTTGACGTGCCTCATGTTTGTTCTGTCACTGCTCATTGGGCCGGCGGCGCTCGGCACTGCTGACAGTATCCGCGCACTGCTGACAGGGCAGGGAGACGCCATTGTTCTGGTCATGCGCGAAATAAGGTTGCCGCGTGCCTTGCTTGGCCTGATGATCGGCGCAACGCTGGGCCTGTCAGGCGCGGTGCTGCAGGGTTATCTGCGCAATCCGCTGGCTGAACCGGGGCTTCTCGGTGTGAGTGCATCGGCATCGCTGGGTGCGGTGATTGCCATCTATACCGGCCTGTCGCTCGCCTTTCCGCTTGCCCTGCCGCTGATGGCGCTGGCAGGCGCTGTTCTTGCGGTGCTGCTCGTACAGGCATTGGCCGGACGCGGTAGTGGTACGCTGACCATCATTCTGGCGGGTATTGCCGTGTCGAGTTTTGCCGGGGCCATGACCACGCTGGCGCTGAACCTTTCGCCCAACCCATTTGCGGCGATGGAGATTGTCTACTGGATGCTGGGGTCGCTCACGGACCGTTCCATGCTGCATGTGCAGCTGGCGGCACCGTTCATTCTTGTCGGCTGGGTGCTTCTGTTCAGTCTGGGCCGGTCGCTCGACGCTTTAACGCTGGGTCCGGACGCGGCAGCCAGCATGGGCATCAATATCAAACGGGTTCAGCTCTTCGCCATTCTTGGCACGGCTGCTTCCGTGGGGGCAGCCACGGCGGTTGCGGGCGCTATCGGCTTTGTCGGCCTTATTGTTCCGCATGTCCTGCGCCCATTGGTCGGTGCGCGGCCTTCACGCCTGCTTCCGGCGAGTGCGCTTGGCGGGGCGTCAATGCTGCTGGCAGCGGATGTTCTCGTGCGCCTGATCGCGCCGGGCAGGGACCTGAAGCTCGGCGTGTTGACGGCCATCATCGGCGCGCCGTTCTTCCTCTGGCTTGTCTTCCGCACAAGGAGGACAATGCTATGACTATCCTTGATCTCGTCCATCTTCATGTATCGCTCGGGTCCAGACCTGTTTTGCATGATGTGTCACTTGCCGTCGGCAAGGGCGAATTCATCGGGCTGATCGGTCCGAATGGGGCGGGAAGTCGACCTTGCTCAAAAGCATTCTTGGACTTGTCCCTTCGGCGGGCGAAATCCAGATCGCCGGAACCTCCGCAGGGCAATTGAGCCTGAAGGAACGGGCAAAATACGTCGCCTATCTGCCGCAGGAGCGGGAGATCAGTTGGGCCATCTCGGTGGAACATCTCGTCTCACTCGGTCGCACGCCTTACCTCAGCGGGTTCTCAAGGCCCGTGCCAAACGATATCGCACTGGTTGAAAGCGCGATGGAACGCATGGATGTCACGGCATTCCGTCATCGTTCGGCACTGGAACTATCAGGTGGCGAGCGGGCACGGGTGCTGATTGCCCGTGCTTTGGCGCAGGACGCACCCCTGTTGCTTGCGGATGAACCGACCGCCGGGCTTGATCCAGCACATCAGATCGGCCTGATGCAATCATTGGCTGATATTGCGCACAAGGGCTCCGCCGTTGTCGTCTCACTGCATGATCTTGGTCTTGCCGCGCGCTGGTGTACCCGGCTTGTCCTCATTCACGAAGGGAAGATCGTTGCTGATGGTCTTCCCGCCGATGTGCTGACAGCTGATCACATGCGCAACATTTACGGGGTCGAAACCTATCTTGAACCGACGGAACAGGGATTGATCGTTCAGCCCACGGTTCTCGTCGACAAATCACATGGCGTAACAGGGAAACGGTGATGGAACAGCTGCGTGTGCTCCTCACAAAACATATGGCTCTCTGGCAGTCCGGTTGGAGCATGGGAACGTTCGGCGCCATCGCCGAATTTCATCAGGACAAGGGCGAGCAGCCGATCATCGCCGACGCTCTGGGTATCACCCGGGCAACGCGGCGCGGGGCCATCCACCTTGAGCGCAAGCAGATCGGCTCTCTTGTTCCCGTCGCCTATGAAGTTCCAAGCCCGCGCCCGCATCGCTGGACACAGGCGGTAGCGCTCTGTTTGCCCACAGTACTGGCGCAGCGCACGTCCCGACCAGTGTTGACAGAGCTTGGGCCTGACGATGATGCTATTCGCGGTATTGATCGGATGGGTATCCTGTTCGACATGGGCCTATCGCTGCCGCAGTGCGATTTCTGCATACGCACGAGCGATCCGAAACTTCTGGCGGAACTGCGGGCTTATGAGGGCCATTCGCTGTTCGAACCGGATAATCCTGTCATGCACTCCATTCTGCGCGCACATCCGCACCGGGTTGCCCTGACCAATATCGGGCGGGTCGAGGTTTACCAGAAGATCGGCGGACCTGATACGGGCGGTGTCTCTCCGGAAGGGCCGCACACCCACGTTCTGCCGAAACTGCTCAGAACAGGGCGCACCCATTCCGCCAATACGCCGATTCCCGATCATCTGATGCCCTGCGCCTTTCTGCATCCGGGCAATCCGGTGATCGGGCAACTGGGCGAGGACAAGCCTTTTGACTGGTCGCTCTATATGCATTTCGAGCGCATGTTTGCAGCCTATGCTCCCGTCGAAGCGGTTGAGCTGAAGAAGCGGTTGATTGCCGCTCTCAATGACAACGCATCGTGCGCTTCGTTTGAAAAGCCCGCCACACGGCTGGAGCGCTCGACATTAAGAGTTGGCTTGCGCCAGCAGCTCGCCTTTGCCCGGTCGCAGGGCAATAGTGAACGTGTCGATACGATCATCGCCTGGCAAAAGGCATTTGACCGCGAGGCCGGAGAGACCGAAACGGATGATGATACGCCCGGTCATTAACCTGTTTTGGCCGCCGCCTGTGTTGCGGCCTGCTCGGCAGCTTTTTCAATCGCGATCTGCGTTGCTGCACCTGCACCCACGGCATCATTCGTACCCGAGCGAACCGTCACCGCGTTGGATGCAAGCATCAGCCCGGCTTCCCTGAATGCCACCAGAAGCCGCTTCATGGATTCGCGCTGGATCAATGACGGATTGCCCGGCTTTGCCGTGAATTTCAGCCGCACAACCATTGAATTTTCGGTGATATCCTGAATGCCCTGAAATTTGAGGGGCACGAGGAACTCGCTGCCAAATTCCGCATCCTCAAGCATTTCCTGCCCGACCTTCTTGACGGTCTTGCGGATCTTTTCCGGATCGGTATCGCGGTCAAAGCGCAGCTCGAATTTGATCGTGCTCCAGTCACGGCTGTAATTTGTCACGGACTGTATCTGTCCGAACGGGATGGTATGAACCGGCCCATTCTGATGCCGCAGTTGCAGCGAACGCAGCGTGATCCGTTCCACCGTTCCCTTGAGCTTGCCCGTATCAATATATTCGCCGGTGCGGAAAGCATCATCGGCAATGAAGAAAATGCCTGATACGACATCCTTCACCAGGGTTTGCGAGCCGAAGGAAATGGCAAGGCCAAGCACACCGAAACCAGCGAGCAACGGCCCGATATCCATGCCGAGCGAGGACAGCACCACCAGTGCGGTAATTGCAACAATAGCGCCAAAGGCGAGGTCGCGAACCAGCGGCAGGATTGTCGACAGGCGGCCCGCAGCGGTTGGTGCGGGGCCGTCCGTCTCTTCCTGACCAGGCAGGAGAGGGCGCGATGAGGGCGAAAGCGCGCTAAAATAGTGGCGCAGGAAACTCCAGATCGCCCAGCCGACAACAATGGCGACACTGACCCGGAGCAGTCCCCGGATGATCGACAGAATCAAGCCATAGCCTGTGTCGTCAAGATAAGTGGTCCACAAA
The DNA here is from genome assembly GCF_020731415.2 of Phyllobacterium sp. T1293. Lineage (NCBI taxonomy): Bacteria > Pseudomonadati > Pseudomonadota > Alphaproteobacteria > Hyphomicrobiales > Phyllobacteriaceae > Phyllobacterium > Phyllobacterium meliloti. Next base: position 321,949 of record NZ_CP088276.1, read on the forward strand.
CGGATGATGATGTAGAGGCCAAGCAGCCAGATACCGCCTGTTACCAATGTCTGGATTGCCGCGATTAAGGCCTGCACCAGTGGCGGAAGATGGTTTTCATTGTGATGCCGCCTGTGCATGGCCGCGATCAGCGCATGCAGGCCCAATGCAAAGATCGGGATCAACAGGACGATGACCTGCGTCGCGCCCGCTGCCTCGCCCCAATGGGCGCGTTGGGGAGAACTGGCGGCCATACAGCCAACCACCCAGATCAGGATGGCGGTAAGAGACAGAAATGCCGGAAGCGCGGTCGCAATCACCTGCCGGGTCATGTTCGGTGCCGGTCCGGCAAACACGGCCGAGATATCCTTGCGTCCGCCGATGAACCACCAGAGTTTCAAAAGGGTCACGACCGTTGCGGCGATCAGGAACCAGCCTTCGGTGACACTGCGGCTGACGCCGCTTTCGATCGACAGACGGACGAGCTGACCGATCAGCGCCCCGATGAAACCATAGGCAACAAGCATGCGGAAATGCCATCGCGGGTTGTTGATGGGCAGCAATCGTGCGTAATCATCACCCGGTGACAGGAACAACCGGCCAACGGCGGCATAAACGAGGGTGAGCGCGGCGGCGTGCAACAGGCTCACGGTGAGGTGAGAGGCCATTTGAGAACCGGCAGTCGGCATATTGATGATGATGTGTCCGACGGCAATAAAGGCGCAGATGGCGGCGATGTCGCGAAGTGTGCGGGCAAATGATCCGCGTGCGCGGTGAACAAGATCGGCATCCTCGCTGATCGGGCGCACGATAAGGGCGGTGCCAAGCCGGAACACGATCCAGCCTGCTATACCCGCAGCGAGCAGGGCAGCCAGAGTAACGAGCGTGACGTGGCCCCAATCATCGCCCTGGGTCTGCATGCCCTTATCCATCATGAAGGGCAGTTCGGCTATGTGGCCGATGCCATCAACCCCGACCGAAAGCCCGGTGGTGAATGAATCCAGCACGTTTCCGGCAAGTTCCTCTGCCTGATCAAGCGGGGTTGCCATGGGAGGTTTGGCGGCAGGGGCAGCCGTTGCTTTTGCCGGTGTCGGTGCTGCTGCGGGGGTAGGATCTTCCCAGCGCACCACGACATTGCGTCCGCTCGCATAGGCGGCTTTGAGGATGCTGTTTATGTCGGCTTCGCTTTGACCGCGCTGCAGAACGACAGTTGTGGTTTCACCCGCGGTTTGCGCGTCGGCGCCAGTGCTGAAAGCGCCAATGACCGCCGCCCACAGGCAAAGAAGGACGATCCGGATTGCCACCAGAATGTTCAGGTATTTCAGCATCGCAATCCCCCTCGTTCTCACGATAGGAGTACGCTCATTACTTGGTCGGCTTCAAGTGCTGATTGCATTTGATTGAATGGTAACAATGGGCCTCATGATCGCCCCCAAAGGAGGGTCATGAAACGGCGTCCAGAATCCCGGTCCGATAGCCCAGCCCTTGTTCTCTGCAATGCTCGGGAAATGGCAGCAAAAGCCGCATGGTTGCGCCGCAGAAACATGACAAAATGGTCATTCGACAACACACCGGGAAGGTGAGAAACTCCACAGCCAACAAGTTGTTTGGCTAAGGGCTATGCCCTGGAGGAAGTGTGCAGTGAAACGTCTGGGTCTTTTGATCGCGTTCGTTGTGTTGGCCGGGCTCGGCTATATGTTTCTCTACCCGCACCTGAATGCGCCACCAGCCGGAAAAGGCCCGACGACGGTTGCCACGGCAACATCAGGCAAAAGCTCGGGCAAGGGGCGGTCTGCAGCCGTTCCTTCCATTGTGGCCGCCACGGCAAAGACCGAAGATGTGCCCATTTCAAAGACTGTTGTCGGCAATATTGAGCCGATTGATACGGTTGTTATCCGTCCGCAAGCCGATGGTGTGGTGATGGTAACGAGCGTCAAGGACGGCCAGATGGTCAAAACTGGTGACGTGCTTTTTCAGCTTGATGACCGGACAATCCGAGCGACGATCGACAAGGACAAGGCGGCTTTGGCCAAGGATCAGGCCAATCTTGATTCAGCCAATCAGGACCTTATTGCCGCTCAAGCCCTGTCAAACCGGAAAATCGATACACAGCAGCAGGCCTATCAGGCGCTTGCTGCTGTCAATGCGTTGAAGGCATCAATCGCCATGGATCAGGCGCAGATCGAGGCGGATCAGGTCCAGCTTTCCTATATGACCATCAAGGCACCGATTGATGGGCGTGTCGGCGTGGTCAATACATCGGTCGGCAATCTTGTACGCATGGCTGACACCGGCAGCGGCCTTTTGACCATCACCCGCATGGCGCCGTTGCGCGTGTCGTTCACGGTCGCCGAAAGCGATCTGCCTGTGTTGCGCGATGCGATGAAGGAACGTCCTCTCAACGTCCTTATCAAAGTCCCCGGCAGCAAGAATGTTGTGGCCTCGGGGCCACTTAATTTCGTTGATTCCAGTGTTGATACGGCGTCCGGCACCATCGTCCTGAAAGCCGATGTGGCCAATGACAATGGCGCGCTCTGGCCCGGTCAATACGTGACTGCAACAGTGGAAATCGGCACGCACAAGGATGCTGTGACTGTTCCGCTGATAGCGATCCAACAGGGCAATGATGGTACATTTGCCTTTGTCGTGGGCGCTGACAAGAAGGTCGTTAAACAGGCTGTTACCGTGGTGGAAACGGTCGGCGATACCGCCGTGACCACGGCGGGATTGAAATCAGGCGATCATGTGGTCATCAACGGTCAATTGCACCTGCAGGATGGGTCGAGCGTCATTGAAACCGTGGCGGATTCTGACAGTTCCGTTCCCGCGCTTTCTGCCAATGAAGTGACTGACCCGATCAAGACGGATACGGTTCAATGAACATATCCGCAATCTTCATTCGCCGTCCCATTGCAACAATCCTTCTTTCCGTTGCGCTGGCGGCATCGGGGCTTTTTGCTTACCAGTTTCTGCCCGTGGCGGCATTGCCGCAGGTGGATTTTCCTGTTGTATCGGTTTCTGCTCAATTGCCGGGCGCGGCACCCGATACGATGGCCAATGCGGTGGCAACGCCGCTGATCAAACAATTTGCCACGATACCCTCGGTTTCGACCATCAGCGCGACGAGTACGCAGGGACAGACCCGCGTTACCATTGAATTTGAGCTTGACCGGAACATCGATCAGGCGGCAGCCGACGTCGAGGCGGCTATCGCGCGCACATTGAGGCAATTGCCGGCGAACATGACAACGCCGCCGAGCTACCGCAAGACCAACCCCGCCGACGCTCCAATCCTGCTGATCGCGTTGCAGAGCGACACGGCGCAACTGTCCAAGCTTGATGACTATGCCGAGCAGGTGATCTCGCCATCACTTTCAACCGTGGATGGGGTGGGCGAAGTGCAGGTATTCGGTGCCAAGCAGTTTGCCGTGCGTATCGAGGTTGATCCCAATGCCATGACGGCGCGCGGTATTGGTATCGATGAACTGACCAATGCTGTCGCCGACAACAATTCGATTGCGCCAGTGGGAACACTGACGAGCCCAACCCAGCAGATGGCCATTGAAGCCGATACGCAATCGAAGAATGCCGATACGTTCAGGCAGATTCTGATTGCCTCTCCCAATGGCAAGCCGGTTCGTCTGGGCGATGTGGCGCGCGTGGTGGATTCCGTAGCGAACACGCAGACCGAAAGCCGTTACGATGGCAAGAAGGCGCTTGTGCTCGCCGTTTTCCGCCAGCCCGGTGCCAATACGGTTGACGTGGTGGACCGGGTCCGCACCATGCTGCCAAAATTTGCCGAAGAGCTTGGCGCATCCACCAAACTCAACGTGCTCAATGACCGCTCGACCTCCATCCGGCAGGCGGTGTCTGACGTGCAGTTTACGCTCGTTCTGATCATCGGACTTGTGGTCATGGTAATCTTCGTGTTCCTGCGCCGCATCGCAGCGACGCTTATTCCGACGGTCGCTGTACCGCTGTCGCTGATAGCGACGCTGGGTGTGATGTATGTCTTTGGCTTTTCCATCGACAATATCTCCCTGCTTGGCCTGACGCTTTCAGTGGGGCTCGTCGTGGACGACGCCATCGTCATGCTGGAAAACATATCCCGGCATATCGAGGACGGCATGTCGCCGCGTGAAGCCGCGCTCAAGGGCAGCGAGGAAATCGGCTTTACCATCGTCTCCATCACCGCCTCGCTTGTTGCGGTATTTATCCCCGTCCTGCTGATGGGCGGTGTGGTGGGGCGCATCTTCAATGAGTTTGCCGTTGTTGTCACCGTGGCGATTGTCGCCTCGGCGCTGATATCCCTGACATTGACGCCGATGCTGTGCAGCCACATGCCCGCCACCCCGCATGAGAAGGAGGGCAAAAAGCCGTTTACGGAACGGATTTTCGATGCGGTTCTCGGCGCCTACCGGCGCATGCTTGATATCTGCCTGCGCTTTCGCGTCGTTGTTCTTGGCGTCTTCCTTCTGACCGTTGTCGCGACGCTTTATCTGTTCTCCTCCATCGACAAGGGCTTCCTGCCGACCGAAGATATCGGCCAGCTTTCCATTTCCACCGAAGCGCGGCAGGACATTTCTTTTGATGCCATGGTGGCTTTGCAGAAACAGGTTGCCGATGTTCTGATGAGCAAGCCCTATGTCGCGCATGTGGCGTCGACAATTGGCGGCGGGTTCAATTCTTCCAGCCTCAATCAGGGCAGTTTCTTTGTTGAACTGAAACCGAAAGCGCAGCGTCTGGCGCTCGATCCGCTGCTGACGGATTTGCGCCAGTCGCTGGCCAAGGTTCCGGGTATCAACAGCTACCCCATTGCGATCCAGAACCTGCGCATCGGCAGCACGTCGTCGCGCGCGCAGTACCAGTTCGTCCTGCAGGGCATCAATGCCGATGATCTCTATCCATGGTCGCAAAAGTTCCTTCTGGCGCTGCAACAGGACAGGCAATATTTTGCCGATGTGACCAGCGACCTGCAGAACAATGCGTTGCAGGCCAATCTGGTCATTGATGCCGACAAGGCGCGGCTGCTGGGTATCACCTCGACGCAGTTGCGCAATTCGCTCTATTACGCCTTTGGCACCAATCAGGCTTCAACGATCTTTTCCACCGGTGACAGCTATGAGGTCATTCTGGAGTTGGACCCGTCCATTCCGTGGACGACCGACAAGCTCGACCAGATGCAGATACGCTCGACCACGACGAACAAGCTTATCCCGCTTTCCGCCTTCGCCCATGTGGAGCGGCGCGCCGGGCTGCTTGCGGTCAGCCAGTTGAGCCAGCTGCCCGCGGTGACGATTTCCTTCAACCTGCCGCAGGGCGTGGCGCTTGGCAGGGCGGTGGAAGAGATCAACAAGATCAAGGCGGAACTCAATGTTCCGGATTCGATTGGCTCAACCTTCACCGGCACGGCAAAAGTGTTCCAGCAAGCGCTGTCCAATCAGGGGTTGCTGATCGGTGCGGCTATCCTGACCATCTATATCGTGCTCGGTATTCTCTATGAGAGTTTTATCCATCCGCTGACCATTCTGACAGGTCTGCCAGCGGCTGCTGCTGGTGCGCTCGCGACGTTGGAGCTGTTCGGCTTTGATCTCAGCGTGATCGCGATTATCGGTATGCTGATGCTGATCGGCATCGTGAAGAAGAACGCGATCATGATGGTCGACTTTGCCCTTGTCCGGCAAAGGGCAGGCGATAGTCCGCATGATGCGATCCGCGAAGCCTGTCTTGTCCGGTTCCGCCCGATCATGATGACGACGCTCGCCGCGTTGATGGGTACGCTGCCGATTGCCATCGGCGCGGGTGCGAGTTCAGAGCTGCGCCAGCCGCTTGGCGTGGCCGTTGTCGGCGGCCTCTTTGCCTCGCAAATCCTGACGCTGTTCATCACGCCTGTGATCTTCCTCTACATGGAAGACATGTCGCGTGGCTCAGTAAACCTCTGGCGCAAGCTCTTCAACAAAGGTCGTGCGCCGACAGTACCGCACGCGGCGGAATAGAAGGCGAAACCGCTCAGGCGGTTTTCGCTTCCTGCAGGTTCAGTTCATCAATCATGGCCTGCCGCATGATAAATTTCTGTATCTTGCCGGTGACTGTCATCGGAAAGACCTCGACAAAACGGATATGTGCCGGGACCTTGTAGTGGGCGATTTTGCCTTTACAAAACTGGATGACTTCGTGTTCGCCGAGATTGGCGTCGGGACGCACCTTGATCCAGGCGCAGAGGCATTCGCCATATTTGCTATCAGGGATACCGAACACCTGCACATCGGCAATATCAGGGTGGGTATAGAGAAATTCCTCGATCTCGCGCGGATAGATGTTCTCGCCGCCACGGATGACCAGATCCTTGATGCGGCCGACTATGTTGCAATAACCTTCCGCATCAATGGTGGCGAGATCGCCCGTATGCATCCACCGCGCAGCATCAATGGTTGCCGCTGTATTAACCTCGTCACCCCAATAGCCCCGCATGACACTGTAGCCGCGTGTGAGCAATTCGCCGGTAATTCCGGGCGCAACAATGACGCCGTCGGCATCGATGATTTTCACCTCGACATGCGGATGAATGCGCCCAACCGTGGACACCCGCCGCTCCAGCGGGTCGGTTGTCGAACTCTGGAAGCTGACAGGGCTGGTTTCCGTCATCCCGTAGGCGATGGTGATTTCGCTCTGGTGCATTTCCTGAATGACCTTGCGCATGACTTCGATGGGGCAGGGCGAACCCGCCATGATGCCGGTGCGCAGGCTGCTGAGATCAAACGTCTTGAAATCCGCATGGCCCAATATGGCGATGAACATGGTTGGCACGCCATGCAGTCCGGTACACTTTTCCGCCTCCACGGTTTGCAGGACCGCCAGCGGATCAAACGCCTCGCTGGGGATGACCATGCAGGAACCATGGGTGAGGCAGGCAAGATTGCCGAGAACCATGCCAAAGCAGTGGTAAAACGGCACGGGAATGCACAAACGGTCGATCTCCGTAAGGCGCATGGCCTCGCCGATGAAGAAACCATTGTTGAGAATATTGTGATGGGTCAGCGTCGCGCCCTTGGGACTGCCTGTGGTGCCGCTGGTGAACTGGATGTTGATCGGGTCATCAAATTGCAGCACGGAAGCGAGCGCTTCGAGCTGTTCTGTGGCTTGAGGGGTTGCCGCCTCTTCGACATCGGCGAAATTCAGCATTCCCGGCGTTTTCTCGGTGCCAAGACGGATAACGGTGTGCAGTGTTGGCAATTTCTTGGACTTGAGTGCGCCGGGCGCGCAACTTGCTACTTCAGGGGCGATTTCGCGCAATATATCAAGATAATTGCTGGTTTTAAGCGCGGGAGACAGAATGAGCGCGGAACAGCCGACCTTGTTGACGGCATATTCAAGCTCATGGGAGCGATAGGCAGGATTGATGTTGACGAGGATAAGACCTGCTTTGGCGGTGGCAAACTGGGTCAGGACCCATTCAACATTGTTCGGCGACCAGATGCCGATGCGCTCACCGGGCTGAAGCCCAAGCGCAATGAAACCTGCGGCCAGTGCATCAACGCGTTGGCGCAGTTCGGAATAGGTGAGGCGCACGTCCTGATGCCGCACCACAAGCGCGGGGCGGTCGGGAAACCGCCCGGCAATGTGGTCAAAGTGCCGTCCGATCGTCTCGCCAATCAACGGCTGATTGCTGGCACCGTGAACGTAGCTTTCCCTGATCATTAATCGCTCCTCCCAAAGCTCTCGAGCAAATTTCGTTTATCTGGGGTGTTCCCGGATAAACGAAATTGCTCTGTCATAGGAGCATACTTTTCTGATCGGCGCTGTAAAGCGCACAGCCCCATACAATCAGGATCAGGATTTTTTGGTAAACCGGTCAAGGATGATTTCAGCACCGGCGTCACAGAACTGGACCTGATAGAGGCGCTTATATGCGCCGCCAGCTGCCAGCAGTTCGGTATGGCTGCCCTGTTCAAGGATTTGGGCGTCATCAACCACAACGATACGATCCGCATTGCGGATGGTCGCCAGACGATGGGCGATGACCAGTGTTGTGCGGCCTTCGGCAAGTTCGGCAAGGGATGCCTGAATTTCCCGCTCGGTCTGCGTATCCAAAGCCGAAGTTGCCTCATCGAGAATGAGAATGGGCGGGTTCTTCAGGAACATGCGGGCAATGGCCAGCCGCTGTTTCTGACCGCCTGAGAGTTTGACGCCGCGTTCACCCACGATGGTTTCAAGCCCCGCAGGCAAACCTGCAATCATCTCGTCCAGACGGGCACGCCGCGCAGCCAGAACAATGTCTTCGTCTGAAGCATCAAGACGGCCATAGGCGATGTTCTCGCGGATAGAGCCGCCGAACAGAAAAACGTCCTGCTGGACGACGCCGATCTGGCTGCGCAACGAGGCAAGGGTCATGTCGCGAATATCAACACCGTCAATGGTGATGGCACCTGATACAACTTCATAGAAACGCGGAAGCAATGAACACAGCGTCGTCTTTCCCGCCCCGGAGGAGCCGACGAAAGCAACCGTCTCACCAGCCCTGATTTCAAGGTCGATATTGCTCAAGGCAGTTCGGTCTGACGTATAGCCGAAACTCACCTTGTCGTAGCGAATATTGCCCTGAAGCCCGCTCACATCGGTTGCATTTGGCCGGTCGGCAATATCCGGCTCGGTATCCAGCAGCTCGGTATAGCGTTTGAAACCGGCAATGCCTTTCGGATAGGTCTCGATGACGGAGTTGATCTTTTCGATTGGGCGAATGAACACAGTCACCAACAGGAGGAAACTGACAAAGCCGCCGCTGGAAAGACTTCCCGTAATGACGAAGTAGCTGCCCGCGATCATGACGATCAGCTGGATCAGGCGCATGCTCATATAGTTCAGCGAGGTGCTTGCCGCCATGATGCGGTAGGCGCTGAGCTTGGTTTCCCGGTAGCGGGCATTGTCATGGGCAAAAAGATCGCGCTCATGATCCTCATTCGCAAAAGCCTGAACGACACGCATACCGCCGACATTCTCTTCGATACGGACGTTGAAATCACCAACGCGGCGGTAAAGGTTTTGCCAGTTGCGGGTCATCCGCCCGCCATAACGGCTCGCCACCCAAGCCACAAAGGGCACAATTGCCAATGTCAGAAATGCCAGATGCGGGTTGACGTAGAACATCAGCAGGAAGGCGCCGATGAAGGTCATGACAGCGATGAACAGATCTTCCGGCCCGTGATGGGCTACTTCGCCGATCTCTTCCAGATCCTTGGTCACGCGGGCAACGAGGTGCCCGGTCTTGTTATTGTCATAGAAACGGAAGGAAAGCTTTTGCAGATGGTCAAAGCTCTTGCGGCGCATCTCGGTTTCGATGTTGATGCCAAGCTTGTGGCCCCAATAAACAACAATGGCGGTAATACCGGTGTTGAGCAGATAAACGGCCAAAAGCCCCATCGCGGCCAGCAGAATGTAGGTCCAGTTTTCACTCGGCAGCAGCACGTCAATGAAGGCGCGAACAGCCATCGGAAAACCAAGTTCCAGCAGACCCGAAAAGACAGCGCAGGAAAAGTCCAGCGCGAAGAGCCCCTTATAGGGTGCGTAATAGGCAAAAAAACGTTTGATCATTTTGGCACGCGAGGATGAAGACAAAAGCCGTTTCGGCTTGAGGAACAGTGTTTGGGAGGGATTAGCATGGAGCAGTCCCATAAGCTAACCTCATTTGTCCAGTTTACCGCGAAAGCGACAATCTCTCCAGCAAGTGGATGCAACCGGGGATTGGTAAATCAGTTTCCCGTACAATTGATCGGACGGATCACCTTTGTGGTTGACACTCCGTCAAGGCAGGCGTATCGGGGTTTTGCTCGGGTTACCCGAGTCATTTTTCAAAATCACAAAGAAGACGATGGACAGCAAATCTAGCTGCGCCCTGACTGCCGTTGATACGGTGGCGCGGGCGCTTGAAACAACTAACGAGCAGGACTCGATCCGGTACACCGGATGAGCAACGTTAGGGCTTAAGGCTCCACCGTCGCTCACCCAGGCCGGATCGCTTCCGGTCAATGAGGTGAGCCATGAACATCACGTTCGCAACTCTTCCGGGCGTTCGCGCCTTCACCAATCGCACACGTGGGCGTCTCGGCATCCAGCGGAATATTGTTGCCGCTATTGCTGAAAAACAGCCCCTTTTTGCCAATCTGCACGCAGACTGGCGCGTCAATCCGGTCAATGGCCGGCTTGAAATGCATTGGCATGCTGACAATGAACCGCCCGCAGAGACTCTATCCCAAGTTGAGAAGCTGGGGATGGTTCTGGCTGTGTATCAGTCTGGTCGCATGATCTGATCGCGTTTTTTCCTCAAGCATCGTGTCCGAATTTTTGGGCTGATGCCAATGAAGGAGTATCCCATGGACGATTATCCTAGTAGGCCCGCTGCGCTGCCGATGACAGGCAAGCGCGGCGGGCTATCCCCAAAATCGAATGTAACAAAACCGACCGTGAATGTGACGGCTCGGCACGATTCTCTGCGCCTGAAATTCAGGTGATCCGGAGCTGGTGTCGCTGTCGCATGTCGCGGCAGGAGACCAGAAAATGAACGTTATTCTCAAAAATTCCGCGTTGAATGCGGAGAAGAAAGATAGCCGCAAGCTTTCGATGCGCGCTGTGCGGGAAGCACAGAATGATATCGACAGCACCCTTGCCAATGTCCGAAGCCACCGTGATGGTCTGACAATCCGCGACGCAACGGAGCGCCTGACCAAGGATGGTGCAAATGAAGTCGCCCATGATCGCCGCCCGCATGCGCTGATCCAGCTTCTGACTGCTTTCAACAATCCTTTCATCATGGTGCTGATTGTGCTGGCAGCCATCAGCGCCTTCACCGATTGCTGGCTGCCGATGCAGAGCGGCGATGCTCCCGATCCAACCAAGGTTATCATCATCATGGTCATGGTGCTGGCTAGCGGCATCATGCGCTTTGTGCAGGAATACCGTTCCGGCAAGGCGGCTGAATCTCTGAAAGCCATGGTGCGGACCACGGCAACCGTGCTCCGGCGTCATCGTGTGACGATGGAAGGCGAAGTGTTTGAAATCCCGATGCGCGAACTTGTGGCGGGTGATGTCGTGCGCCTGTCTGCCGGTGACATGATTCCGGCTGATGTGCGTCTGATTGAATCCCGCGATCTCTATGTCAGTCAGGCCGTTTTGACGGGTGAAGCCATTCCCGTCGAAAAGTACGACACACTGGGCGCGATTGCCGAAAAGTCGGCGCTGGGCGTTGCCTCGGATCAGGCTGATATGCTTGATGTACCCAATATCTGCTTCATGGGCACCAATGTGGTCAGTGGTACCGCTACGGCGGTTGTGGTGGCAACCGGGTCGCGCACCTATTTCGGATCACTCGCTAAATCCATTGTCGGCTCGCGTGCGCAGACCGCATTTGACCGGGGCATCAACAGCGTCAGCTGGCTGCTTATCCGGTTCATGATGGTGATGGTGCCGGTGGTGTTTCTCATCAACGGTGTTGCCAAGGGAGACTGGGTGGAAGCCCTGCTGTTCGCACTTGCGGTTGCTGTCGGTCTGACACCGGAAATGCTGCCGATGATCGTCTCGTCCAACCTTGCCAAGGGTGCCGTTGCCATGGCCCGGCGCAAGGTCGTGGTCAAGCGTCTGAATGCCATCCAGAACTTTGGCGCCATGGACATTCTTTGCACAGACAAGACGGGAACACTGACTCAGGATAAGATCATTCTGGAGCATCATGTTGATATCCATGGCAAGCGTGACGAGAATGTCCTGCGTCTGGCATGGCTTAACAGCCACCACCAGAGCGGTGTGAAAAACCTGATGGATCAGGCTGTCCTGCGCTTTACCGATGCATCGTCAGACGCCATGCGGTCAGCCGCTTTCTATCGCAAAGTTGACGAACTGCCGTTCGATTTCATTCGTCGCCGCCTGTCCGTGATGGTCGAGGGTGTCGCCGGTGAGCATCTGCTGGTCTGCAAGGGTGCAGTGGAAGAAATGCTGACCATTGCAACGCGGATGCGTGACGGCAAGGATGTGCGTGTGCTGGACGAGGCAAGCCGGAAGGCACTGACTGCTATCGCCCGTTCCTATAATGAAGATGGCTTTCGCGTTCTGGTGGTCGCTACCCGGGAAATTCCAGCCGGGGATACCAAGGCTCAATATGGCATCGGCGATGAGAGTGAGCTGATTGTCGAAGGTTTCCTGACCTTCCTCGATCCGCCGAAGGAAACCGCAGGTCCAGCCATTGCTGCGCTTGCCGAACATGGTGTCTCGGTCAAACTTCTGACCGGTGACAATGAGGTTGTCAGTGTCAAGATCTGCCGCGAGGTCGGGCTTGAGGCTGGTGTGCCGGTGCTTGGCCGCGAAATTGAAAAGCTTGATGACAATGCCCTGCGCCTTCTGGTGGAAGAGCGGGTCGTCTTTGCCAAGCTGACACCGCTACAGAAGTCGCGGGTGCTCAAAGCCTTGCAGGCTAATGGTCATACGGTTGGCTTTCTCGGTGATGGTATCAATGATGCACCAGCTTTACGCGATGCGGATGTGGGCATTTCGGTGGATAGCGGCGCGGATATCGCCAAGGAATCGGCTGATATCATCCTTCTGGAAAAGAGCCTGATGGTTCTGGAAGAAGGGGTCATCAAGGGCCGTGAGACCTTCGGCAACATCATGAAGTATCTGAACATGACCGCCAGCTCGAATTTCGGCAATGTTTTCTCGGTGCTTGTGGCCAGTGCGTTCATCCCGTTCCTGCCGATGCTCGCGATCCACCTGCTCATCCAGAACCTGATGTACGATATCTCGCAACTGGCCTTGCCATGGGACAAGATGGACAAGGAATTCTTGAGCAAGCCACGCAAGTGGGATGCGAAGAACATTGGCCGTTTCATGCTGTGGATCGGTCCAACCTCATCGATCTTCGACATCACGACCTATGCCCTGATGTGGTATGTTTTTGCGGCAAATGCACCGGAACATCAGTCGCTGTTCCAATCCGGCTGGTTCATTGAGGGCCTGTTGTCGCAGACGCTTGTTGTACACATGCTGCGCACGCAGAAGATCCCCTTCATCCAGAGCACCGCTGCCCTGCCGGTTCTCCTGATGTCGATGCTTGTCATGGGGCTTGGAATTTATGTTCCCTTCTCCCCACTCGGCACGTTGGTCGGATTGCAGCCTTTGCCATGGAGCTATTTTCCATGGCTGGCGGCAACACTGTTCAGCTACTGCGTCGTCGCCCAGACCATGAAGACTGTCTATATCCGCCGCTTTGGCCAGTGGTTCTAAGCCTCAACCAGCGGGCGGCCCATGCCGCCCGCATCCTCCCATTCCAGATGCCGCTGAACGCGCGGCTTGGACAATTGACGTCAGAGGAGATCTGATATGGTCACGAACCTTTCTATCCTGCATTTTCATGCCGGTACCACACCCCGAGGCCCATGGAACGGCCTGCCAAAACGCCGGTCCCGTCCGGCATCCCGTCGCCCGGAACCCCGGCGCTCCTGGCTGAAGGATCAGGTCCTGCGCTGGGTCTGCTGGTTGCTGGTCATCATAGGTCAGGGACTATTCTGGGTGGCAGTACGGCTCTACCGTTGGGGGTTGATCAACCGCAAGCACAGCTGGCGTCTGATCCAATGGTCATCGTCCTGCAATCATGCAGCTATCCGCATTTTGCGCCGCGCGCGCTGGTAGCTGGTTTTCAATACAAGACAGGCAAGGAGCACAATCATGCGCCTTTTGATCTCAGGCGGGCGGCATTTTGACGATGCTGCCGTCATCCTCAGCGAACTCAATCGCATCCATGCGGAATATCCTGTTACGGTTCTTATCCATGGCGGTTTGCCCGCGCTTGGCTCGACCGCCGAGGATTGGGCCCGGCAGAATGATGTTCATATTGTTCGCTATCCGGCCAACTGGTCTCTGTTGGGCAAACAGGCCGATGCAAAACGCAACCGGTTCATGCTTGAGGATAGCAGACCGGATGCACTGCTGGCCTTTCCCGGTGGCAGGCATTTGCAGGAACTGGTGCAGCAGGCACGCGCGCAGAACATACCGGTTGTGACTGCGCGTGTGACAGAGCGGCCGTCCCAAGGCGATGCCGATTATTGCGCCGACAGCCCGGAGGGCGACACGCTGTGCCAAAGGGCCTGCTTTGCCATGACGGCCAGCACCTTATCTGCCCTGCAGATGGGGTAAGGCTGTCATCATTGTTAACCGGAGAAATGCTAGTTTGGGATAACCAGCCAGCCACGGTGCTAAAATGAAATTCATACAGACATTCGATCTCTATCCCTTTCTCGACACGACGATCAGCTTTGTCGCCGCTTTCATCTTCGGCACGCTGATTGGTGCGGAACGACAATACCGGCAGCGCACCGCCGGTCTGCGCACCAATGTGCTTGTGGCAATCGGCGCTGCAGCTTTCGTTGATCTGGCACAGCGCATTGCCGGAACCACGGAAGCGGTGAGGGTCATTTCCTATGTGGTATCAGGCATCGGTTTTCTCGGTGCCGGCGTGATCATGAAAGAGGGCATGAATGTGCGCGGCCTCAACACGGCGGCGACACTTTGGTGTTCGGCTGCGGTGGGTGCCTGTGCCGGTACGGACATGCTTGCAGAGGCGGCATTGCTGACCGTGTTTGTGCTGGCCGGAAACACCCTGCTGCGCCCGCTTGTCAATGTCATCAACCGCATCCCGATCAGCGAGCAGGCGGCGGAGGCGACCTATGAGGTCAAGCTGATATCAACCCGCGCGGCCATGCCTGCCATGCGTGATCTTCTGGTCGAAAAACTGGAGGATGCGGATTATCCCGTCAGTGATGTGGAAATTTTGGATCAGGGCGACGAGGAGACAGTGGAGATCGTCGCCACGCTGGTGAGCACGGCCATTGACCCCGCTGAAATCGATGCGGTTATCACCCATATGGAAAAGCAGAAGGGTATTTCCCATGGGACATGGGAAGGCAGCACCAAGGACTAGATGGCGGCTCGTATATGTAACTGAATCACGTAAGGTTACAGTGCGATATATGTTGTGATTATATTGCAACAGTGTTGCAGGCGTTGCGGTCTGCCTTGTTTTTGACACAAGGTTGCCGCGATCTGATCTAAAAGGAACAGCAAACCGGTAGTCACGACCGCCTGTCCGCCCTGCCTATCCCAACGTTTGAAAGCATACAGAATGTCATCCCTTGTTTCGCGCCGGTCATTCCTGACCGGGCTGTCGCTTGCTGCCGTTTCCGCAGTTGTGGCCTGTGCCCAATTGCCCAAACAGTCCCTAGAAGTCGCCGACGTCCAAACGCCTCCCGTGCCGGAACAGCCACCGGTGACAGCGCCCGTTGAACCGGCAAAGCCCGATTACGTCAGCATGTACCGTGCGGTTGAAGAGGATGGCTACAAACTGCCTGCCATTCCCTTTGCCAGGGTCAATGAGAAATTCCTGCGGCAGATCGTGGATGATCCGACAGGCGAGAAGCCCGGCACAATCGTTATCAACACGGTCGACAAGTTTCTTTATCTGGTCCTGAAGAATGGCAAGGCCATGCGCTATGGCGTTGGGCTTGGTCGTCAGGGTTATTCCTGGAAGGGCCGTGCCATCGTTCAGTGGAAACGCAAATGGCCGACCTGGACACCGCCATCAGCCATGATTTCGCGTGATCCAAAGCTGGAAAAATGGCGGCAGGGCATGCCACCGGGTGTCAACAACCCGCTTGGTTCCCGTGCACTTTACATCTTCCAGGGCGGCGTCGATACGCTTTACCGCATTCACGGCTCACCCGACTGGAACTCCATCGGCAAATCCGCTTCATCGGGCTGTGTTCGCATGTTCAATCAGGATGTGATGGATCTCTATGATCGCGTTCCCAGCAAGACGCCCTTGCTGGTCATTTAATCCCTGATGCAATCGAGATTGCGGTCAAACAGACCGCAATCTCAGTGGTGCGGATGGACGCACTTGCCATGATCGGCCAGAATTTCGATCACGCGGCATTCGCCGACGCGGCCATGCCTGCATCCTTCAACCATCAATTCCAGCTCGGCTTTCAGTGCATTCAGGCTGCGGATACGCTGCTCAACCTCAATGAGCCGTGCATTGGCGATACCGTCTGCCGTTTCGCAGGGCTGGTTGGGGTCGTCCTGCAAATGCAGCAGGGTGCGGATGGAGTCGATCTCAAAACCCAGTTCCCGCGCATGGCGAATGAATGCCAGCCTGCGAATATCCGTGTCTTCATAATGTCTGCGGTTGCCATCCGTGCGGGCCGGGGCGGCCAGCAGGCCGATCTGTTCATAGTATCGGATTGTCGGCACTTTAACGCCGCTGCGCTTGGCCGCTTCACCGATTGAAATTTCTTTCAACATTTCGCTTGCTCCTCTAGTCACTAGAGCATGTAGCGTTGCCGTCAACAGAGTCAAGAGAGGTTGAATCATGACAGCAGCGCCAACGCAAACCCGCTTCCGGGTTGAGGGCATGGACTGTGCCAGCTGTGCGGCCAAGATCGATACGGCCGTGCGCCGCTTGCCGGGAGTATCTGACATTTCCGTCTCGGTCACTGCCGGGACAATGACCGTCAAACATGATGAAACGGCGGATCTGACCGTTCTCCAGAAAAAGGTGGGTGGTCTTGGCTACAAGGTTTCGCCGCTGACGGCCAAAAGCGCAGCACCGGCTGCCGCTCCCACATGCAGCGGTCATGATCATGCCAATCACAATCACGCAGGCCATTCCCACGAAGGACATGACCACGCAGATCATGATGATCATGATCACGACCATGCCGGACACGATCACTCAGGGCATGACCACGCAAAAGCAAATGCTCCTGTGGTCGCTGCTGCCGCCGCGCCGGCGCAAAGTTCAAAACCAAGCCGCTGGTGGCAGAGCCGCAAGGGCTTTTTGACCATTATCAGCGGATTGGCGCTCGTTGCGGCCTATGGCATTGGCAAGCTTTATCCTGACATTGCCAACTGGGCTTTTGTCGTCGCTATGTTTGTCGGGCTTATTCCCATCGCCCGCCGGGCGATCATGGCCGCTCGATCGGGCACACCATTCTCCATCGAAATGCTGATGACCATCGCGGCGATTGGTGCTGTGTTTATCGGCGCGGGTGAAGAAGCTGCTGCCGTTGTGTTCCTGTTTCTGATTGGCGAATTGCTTGAAGGTGTCGCGGCTGGCCGCGCCCGTGCAAGCATTCAGGGTCTGGCTGATCTTGTCCCGAAAACTGCACTGGTGGAGCGAGGCGGCAACACCACGTCAGTACCTGCCGATAGCCTGGCTGTCGGCGACATCATCCTTGTCCGTCCGGGTGATCGTATTCCCGCCGATGGCGAGATCACCGAAGGCACAAGCGAAATCGATGAAGCGCCGGTGACAGGCGAAAGTACACCCAAGCGCAAAAATGTTGGCGACGCAGTTTTCGCCGGTACGATCAATACTGATGGTGTCCTGCGGATCAGTGTAACAGCGACGTCGAGCGACAATACGATTGCCCGAGTCATTCGTCTGGTTGAAGAGGCACAGGAAAGCAAGGCTCCAACCGAGCGGTTCATTGACGGTTTTTCGCGTTATTACACACCTGCCATCATGGTTGTTGCGGCGCTTGTCGCTGTCATCCCGCCATTGTTCATGGGCGGTATCTGGAGTGAGTGGGTCTATAAGGGTCTCGCCATTCTGTTGATCGGTTGCCCCTGCGCACTGGTTATTTCGACGCCCGCTGCCATTGCCGCAGGCCTTTCCGCCGGTGCTCGGCGCGGCCTGCTGATGAAGGGCGGCGCTGTGCTTGAAACTTTCAGAAAAGTCACGGCTGTCGCCTTCGACAAGACGGGTACTTTGACCGAAGGCAAGCCTGTGGTCACGGATATCGTTTCATTCGGCATGCCCGAGCAGGAAATCCTGTCGATGGCCGCTGCGCTCGAAACCGGTTCCAGCCATCCGCTTGCCATGGCCATTCTTGACCGGGCCAAGGCCGATGGGGTTGCAGTTCTGCCCGCAACATCAGCCAAGGCGGTATCGGGTAAGGGCGTTGAAGGCACGGTTTCCGGCAAGTCGGTATTTCTTGGGTCGCCACAATCCGTTGCCGCAGCCACGCCGCTCAATGCTGAACAGACAGCTTCAATTGAAAAGCTGAATGATCAGGGCAAGACCGTTTCTGTTGTGGTTGTTGCGGGCAAGCTGGCCGGTCTGCTGGCCATGCGCGATGAGCCGCGTGCCGATGCGGAGCGCGGACTTGCTGTGCTGAAAGAGCAGGGCATTCGCGCCGTGATGCTCACAGGCGATAATAGCCGCACCGCCGAAGCCATTGCCTCGAAGCTTGGTATCGAGCCAAGAGCCGAATTGCTGCCGCAGGACAAGCAGCGGATTGTTGGCGAGATGCAGCGCTCCGGCCTGACTGTTGCCAAGGTTGGCGACGGTATCAACGATGCACCGGCGCTTGCCGCAGCCGATATCGGCATCGCTATGGGCGGCGGCACCGATGTGGCGCTTGAAACCGCCGATGCGGCCATTCTGCATGGCCGGGTGATCGATGTTGCCAATATGATTGATCTGTCGAAGACGGTGATGAGCAATATCCGCCAGAACATCACTGTCGCGCTTGGGCTGAAGGCGGTGTTTCTGGTGACGACCATCATTGGCCTGACCGGTCTGTGGCCAGCGATCCTTGCCGATACGGGCGCAACCGTTCTGGTAACAGCCAATGCCATGCGGCTTCTCGGCTGGAAAGGCCGCTCATAGAAAATGATGTGTGACGGCTAGCTGCTTGAGATGCCGTCACACACCGAGATAGCGGTCCTGAATCTCACTGGTTAATTCTTTCGGCAGGCCGTTCCAGACATTGCGCCCCCTTTCGAGGATCACGCAGCGGTCAGCCACCGGCAAGAGTTCCGACAGGGTTTTATCAACAACCAGAATGGACTGGCCCTGTTGTTTCAGCGCGGCGATGGCCTTCCAGATTTCCTGCCGGATAACCGGTGCCAGCCCCTCGGTTGCCTCATCGAGAACAATCAGTCTGGGGTTCGTCATCAGTGCGCGCCCGACCGCGAGCATCTGCTGCTCACCACCCGAAAGGGAGTTGGCATATTGGCTGGAGCGTTCCGCAAGGCGGGGGAAGAGCGCATTTACTTCCTTGATCGTCCAGAAGCCGCTGCGCGCCGAAGCCAGCAGATTTTCCGCGACGGTCAGATTGGGAAAGCAGCGGCGTCCTTCCGGCACAAGCCCGAGACCGAGCCGGGCAATGCGATAGGGCTTTGCCGCCGAGATGTTACCGCCTGCAAAGCGTATCGTGCCATGGCGTAGGGGTGAGAGACCGAAGATCGAGCGAATGGTGGTGGTTTTACCCATCCCATTGCGGCCCATAAGCGCGACGACTTCCCCTTCTGCCAGTGCAAGATCAACACCGAAGAGCGCCTGCGATGCGCCATAGAATGTTTCGACCTTGGCAAGTTCCAGCAGCATCAGACGCTCTCCCCGAGATAGGCTTCGCGCACAAGCGGATTCTGGCGGATTTCATCGACAGAGCCGGTTGCGATGATGCGGCCATAGACAAGCACCGAAATACGATCGGCCAGGGCAAAGATCGCATCCATGTCATGTTCGATCAGAAGGATCGGTGCTTCATGCCGGAGCGTATCGAGAAATGCCGTCAGCCGTTTTGAGCCTTCCGGGCCCATACCCGCCATGGGTTCATCAAGCAGAAAGGCTTTGGGATCGAGCGCCAGCGCAATGGCAATTTCGAGCTGGCGGCGTTCCCCATGGGAAAGCTCGGCGCTGGGTATCTCCGCCCTGTCCGACAGCCCGACACGTTTAAGCATTTCGTGTGCTTTTTCTTTCAGCTGTCCATCGACCATAACGGGCTTCCAGAAGCGGAAGCTTGAACCCTGATTGGCCTGAACCGCCAGCATGACATTGCGCAGTGCCGAGAACTCCGGTGTCAGTGACGATATCTGGAATGTCCGGCCAAGCCCCCGCTGCGCGCGCTGTGAAACATCCAGCGCCGAGACATCATGGCCCATGAAATGGATCGCACCGCTATTGTGTTTCAACGTCCCGGCGATCTGATGAATGAGCGTGGATTTACCCGCGCCGTTCGGCCCGATCAGCGCGTGAATTTCGCCGGGGTAAAGGTCAAGGCTGACATCATCGGTTGCCTTCAGCGCGCCGAAGGACTTGCAGAGATTGCGGATGCTCAGGATGGGTTCAGCCATGACGCACCTTCCCGGCGAGAAGACCAACAAGACCGCCGCGCCCGAACAGGACAACGGCAAGAAGAATAAGGCCAAGGAAGAGTTGCCAATGCTCGGTCAGCCCGCCAAGGGCAAATTCGAACAGAACAAACAGGATGGCTCCGGCAACGGGGCCCAAGAGACGGCCAGTGCCTCCCAATATGATCAGCACGATCAATTCACCGGACATGCTCCACGACAGCATGGATGGGCCGACGAAGCGGTTGAGATCGGCAAAAAGGGCTCCCGCGATGGCAGTGATCATCCCCGATAGAATGAAGGCGACCAGCCGGATGCGCAGTGGCCGGATGCCGATAGACGCGACGCGCACCTCGTTTTGCCGTGTTGCCTGCAGGGCTGCACCGAAGCGGGAATCCCTCAGACGCGCAAAGGCGAACAGCGCGAGCAGGAGCAGGGCATAGGCAATCAGGAAAAAGTTGAGCGGAGCAAGTGTGTTCACGCCGGGAAAGCCATTGCGTATCGTGATCGACAGCCCATCCTCGCCGCCATAGGCGGGCCAGGAAATGGCGAAATAATAGATCATCTGGGCAAAGGCGAGGGTGATCATGATGAAATAGACGCCCGATGTGCGCAGGCTGATCAGGCCGATGAGAAAAGCAACCAGACCGGCAATAATGGCACTGACAATCCAGATAACCGGCATCTGATTTGTTGCCATGATGACAAGGGGCGAGGAGAGAAGCGGCGTCTGGTTGAATGCGTGGGTGGCGAATATGCCGGCCATATAACCGCCAATGCCGAAAAAGGCTGCATGGCCGAACGAGACAAGGCCGCCCAGACCAAGTGCGAGGTTCAATCCCACAGCGGCAAGGGCGAGAATGGCAATACGGGTGGCAAGGGTAATGTAGAAGGGCTCGCCCATGCCGGAGGCCACCAAGGCCAGTACGGGTAAAATCAGGGCAAGAACAATATTCACAAGACGTTCGCGATTGACCATTTCACCCCTCACGCATTGACCGCAAAGAGGCCCTTTGGCCTCACTGCGAGGATGAAGGCCATGACGATGTAGATCAGCATGGAAGCGACAGCAGCGCCCGCGGTTGCCGCCTGCGAGGGCTCCATGAACAAGGTGAACAGTTGCGGCAGGAGAAAGCGGCCCATCGTATCGACGACGCCAACAAGAATGGCACCGGCAAGGGCACCTTTGATGGAGCCGATACCGCCGATGACGATAACGACAAAGGCGAGGATGAGCACCGGTTCACCCATGCCCACCTGCACCGATTGCAGCGCGCCGACGAGTGCTCCGGCAAGCCCTGCGAGCGCCGCGCCAAGCGCAAAAACGATGGTGTTGAGCGAGGCAATATCAACGCCCAGTGCGCCGATCATTTCGCGGTCGGATTCGCCAGCACGGATGCGCATGCCCAATCGCGTTTTTGCAATCAGCAGATAAAGCCCTGCCGCAACCACAAGGCCCGCGCCAATGATGGCGAGCCGGTAGAGTTGATACTGCGCGCCGCCCGGCAGGCTGATTGCGCCCTGCAACACTTTTGGTATGTCGAGATAGAGCGGAAAGGAGCCGAAAATCCAGCGGGTTCCCTCCGAAAAGATCAGGATCAGTGCGAAGGTGGCCAGCACCTGATCCAGATGATCGCGGTTGTAGAGGCGTCGGATCACAGTGACCTCGACAATGGCACCGGCCGCGGCCGCGGCAATGAGACTAGCCACCAGACCGAGCCAGAACGAGCCTGTATAGGCCGCCACGGCAGCGCAGGCGAAAGCACCGACCATATAGAGAGAGCCATGGGCGAGGTTGATCACACCCATGACGCCGAAAATCAACGTCAATCCGGCGGCCATCAGAAACAGCATGATGCCGAACTGCAGGCCGTTCAGGGCTTGTTCAATGAGGAGAGCCGACGACAAGTTTCATCCAATCCATAGATAACAGGCAAAAATGTGCGCGGACTTTTCATCCGCGCACGGGTGTTGCATTGCCTACATCTTGCAGCTGGCTGCATAGGCATCCTGATGATCGGTGAAGCTGGTGGCGACGATCTTGTTGGTCAGAACGCCGTCTTCCTTGATCACTTCACGCACATAGATGTCCTGAATCGGATGGTTATTGTTGCCGAACTTGAACTTGCCGCGCACGGAATCGAACTTGGCTTCCTTGAGGGCAGCGCGGAACGCATCCTTGTCCTTGACGCTCGCCTTGGCGACTGCCGACAGGATCAGGTTGGCGGTGTCATAGCCCTGTGTCGCATAGAGCGATGGCAGACGCTTATATTCAGCTTTGAAGGCTGCGACATATTTCTTGTTGGCTGCATTATCGAGGTCTTTTGACCAATGTGACGAGTTTTTTACGCCGAGCGCTGCATCGCCGATGGCTCCAAGCACATCCTGATCGAAGGAGAAGCCGGGGCCCATGACAGGCGTAGAAATGCCTGATTGCGAATACTGCTTCATGAAGGCAATGCCCATGCCGCCGGGCAGGAAGAAATAGACGCTGTCAGCACCGGAGGCGCGGATTTGCGCGATTTCGGTGGCATAGTCTGTTTGACCGACCTTGGTGTAAAGCTCGCCAGCCAATGCGCCCTTGTAAAAGCGCTTGAATCCGGTGAGTGCATCTGTGCCCGCTGGATAGTTAGGAGCGAGAATGAAGGTTTTTTTGTAGTTGGCTGTATTGGCATAATTGCCCATCGCCTCATGCAGATTGTCGTTCTGATAGGCAACGTTAAAGTAATTGGGGTTGCATTTTTCCCCGGCAAGCGCCGAGGGACCCGCATTGGTGGACAGATAGAACGTGCCCTGACCGACAACACCGGGCACGACAGCCATGGCAAGATTAGACCAGACAATACCTGTGAGAATATCAACCTTTTCGCTCTGGACCATCTTGTCGGCGATCTGCACGGCAAGCTCCGGCTTCTGCGCATCGTCCTCCACGATGACCTTGATATCCTTGTTGCCAGACTCCTTGATGGCAAGCAGGAAGCCATCACGGATATCGATGCCAAGTCCCGCGCCACCGCCCGATAGCGTGGTGATCATGCCGATCTTTACGGGTTCAGCCATGGCCTGACCGGAAAAAGCCAGACCTGCCACCAATGCCGCTGCTGCTATTCTCTTCATTGCGTCGTTCCCCTTATTTTTATGGTTCATCTCAATTGCAAATTGATCTTCGATGCAAGTGTTGCGTGCTCTAATTCTGTATTGTCTTTTCCTCCACAAAACGGGTTAGAGCCGGACACGGATCGTATCGGCCAGAAGGATGGATTTGACCGCATCGCTCAAGCGTATTGCTAACAGCGGGTAAACCAAGCGTATCCAGCATTTCATGCGGGCCATGCCGAAAATTGAGGCCGAGTTTCAGTGCGGTATCAATTCCCGTTGTCGTGGCCAACCCCTGATCAAATGCAAAAGCGGCTTCATTGATCAGCATGGCTGCCACGCGCAGGAAGATGAGCCCCGGTGTATCCGCAATTTCATGCAGTTCGACACCGAGCGCCTTGGCTTGCAGCGCTATGGACTGAATATCGGCGTCTCTCAGCTCATGTTGCGCGAAGGCAAGCGTCACGGGACCGCGCCAATTGCCGATCTGTCGGTCCAGCACAATGGTGGGTTGGTGGTTCGCTGCACCAAGCTCATGTGCAGTGCGGCCATCGCTCAGATGAACGGCAACGCCGGTGCGCGTCTCCAACTGCCGTTTCAACGCTTCAACGGTCGATATGTGGCTATCAACAGAGAGAACATTGTCCTGCCGGGGATAGGTGAAGAACCCGCTGCCGGTTTTGCGGCCTAGTCTGCCCTCGGCCTTCATGTCTTCCAGAAGCGGCGAAGGCTTGAAGCGTGGAGACCGCTCAAACCCTTCCCACACGGATTTCGTTGCGGCAAGGTTGATATCGGCACCAACAAGGTCAATCAGCTCGAATGGCCCGAGAGGAAAACCACCTGACGATTTAAGACAGGCATCGATGGTGATGGCATCGGCAACTTCGTCTTCAAGCAGTTGAAGCGCCTCGCCATAAAAGGGACGAGCACAACGGTTGACCAGAAACCCCGGACTGTCGCGCACCTCGACCGGCGTCTTCCCGAGCGCCACAACCAGCCCGGATAGTTTCGTTGTGACGCCTGTGTCGGTCTGTGAACCGGCTATAACTTCGACCAGTTTCATCAGCGGAGCGGGATTGAAAAAGTGCAGTCCGGCAAACCGTTGGGGATGCCGGATGGAGCGCGCGATTGCATCGACGGAAAGTGAGGATGTGTTGGTGGCGAGCAGACAATCCGGGGTACAGATCGCTTCCAATGATTGAAACAGCACAGCCTTGGCTTCCAGCGTCTCGATGATGGCTTCGACAACCAATTGTGCAGACGCCAGATCATTCAATGTTTCGGCGATGATGATATTCCCGGCGCACGCATCGCGCTCGCCTTCTGTCGATTTACCGCGCGCAATACGCTGGTCAATCTCGGCAAGGATCGTGGCTTTGGCTTTCGCGGCCATGCCCTCCTGCATATCATGCAGAATTGTTTTTATGCCGGATCGTGCGATCAGATGGGCGATACCCCTGCCCATGGTGCCAGCACCGACAATGCCAATGATGTTGACCGGATGAGCCATTAGCGCCCCCTGAAGTCAGCTTGGCGTTTGGCACGGAATGCGGCGATGCCCTCGGCCTTGTCATCGGTGGAAAGCAGGAGTTCGAAGGATCGACGCTCCAATGCCAAAGCGTTGTGGTCTTCGGTGGCTGTCAACACCGCCTGCTTGACGAATTGCTGGGCAAGCGTTGCACCTTTGGCAAGTTTTGCCGCAATCTCTTCGGCGGTTGCAAGGCATATTCCCGGCGTGGTCTTGTGGGATGCTATACCCCATTCGAAAGCCTCCGCGCCGTTGATCGTCTCGCCGGTTAGCAGCAGGCGCATGGCGCGGGATTTCCCCAGGAGAGATGTTAGCCGCTGAATCCCACCCGCGCCCGGAATAAGGCCAAGCCGGATTTCCGGTTGCCCGAATGTTGCATTGTCGGCGGTTACGATCAGATCGCAACGCTGCGCCAGTTCAAAGCCGCCACCAAGACAATAGCCTTCGACAGCTGCAATCAGCGGTTTGCGCACCCTTGCGATGGCTTCCCATGAATGCAGCCTCAGATCGTGTACGCCGTCGACGGCCGTCTTGTCGGCAATCTCGCCAATATCAGCGCCGGAAGCGAAATTGCCATCGGCGCCCGTCAGAATGATCGTGCGAATCTCTGGATCGCGATCAAAGCGCTGGAGGCTCTCGGCCAATTGCTTGAGCATACTGGTGTTGAGCGCATTGCGTGCATCGGGGCGCGTCAGTGTCAGGATGGCATAACCATCCTTCACCTCGGTTTGGATATAGTTTTCCATATCGCATCCCCCCTGCAGTTTGCTCTGCTTGACCTGACTATCCCCATAAATTGAAAATTATTCAAGCTTGAAATTTCATGCTTGAAATTATTTTGATGCGGTGACACGATGAGTAGGGTTTAACGGGAGTATGCCTGATGAAGATCGCCTGCCTTGGAGGAGGACCCGCCGGTCTCTATTTCGCGATCAGCATGAAGCTGCGCGATCCCAGCCACGACATCACCGTGATCGAGCGTAACAAGCCTGATGACACATTCGGCTGGGGCGTCGTGCTTTCAAGCGAGACATTGGCCAACCTTGCCGCCAACGACCCGGTGAGTGCTGACGCGATCCGCGCACACTTTGCCTATTGGGATGATATCGCCGTTCACTTCAAGCAGACCGAAACCGTTTCAACCGGACACGGCTTTTGCGGTATCGGGCGCAAGAAACTGCTGATGCTTCTGCAGGATCGTGCCCGTGAACTCGGTGTAAACCTGCAATTTGAAACGCCTGTTGAAGATATCCCGGCGCTGGCGAAGACTTATGATCTGGTCGTTGCTGCCGATGGCCTGAACTCGCGCACCCGCGCGGTCTTTGCCGAACATTTCAAACCCGAAGTTGATACGCGCAAATGCAAATTTGTCTGGCTTGGTACACACCAGAAGTTCGACAACGCGTTCACCTTTATTTTCGAGGAAACCGAGCACGGCTGGGTCTGGGCGCATGCCTATCAGTTTGACGGCGATACGGCGACGTTCATTGTCGAGTGTAGTCAGGAGACATGGGACAAGTTCGGCTTTGGCAGCATGAAC
Source organism: Phyllobacterium sp. T1293 (assembly GCF_020731415.2). NCBI lineage: Bacteria > Pseudomonadati > Pseudomonadota > Alphaproteobacteria > Hyphomicrobiales > Phyllobacteriaceae > Phyllobacterium > Phyllobacterium meliloti. Next base: position 348,267 of record NZ_CP088276.1, read on the forward strand.
CAGCAGGAGTCGATTGCAGTCTGCGAGCGGATATTTGCCAAATATCTTGGTGGTCATGCGTTGATGACCAATGCCAATCACATTCGCGGCTCCGCGTGGATCAGTTTTCCGCGCGTTCTGTGTGAAAAATGGTCTTTTGACAATGTGGTGCTGCTGGGCGATGCGGCAGCCACGGCGCATTTCTCCATTGGTTCGGGCACAAAACTGGCGCTGGAAAGTGCGATTGCCCTTGCCAACTATCTCCATGCGGAAAAATCCATTGCGGACGCCTTTGCCAAATATGAGGATGAGCGGCGCTTGCAGGTGCTGCGTCTGCAATCTGCGGCGCGCAATTCGCTTGAGTGGTTCGAAGAAGTCGAGCGCTATTTCGAGCTTGATCCGGTGCAGTTCAACTATTCACTGCTCACCCGCTCGCAGCGCATCAGTCACGAGAATTTGCGCCTGCGTGACCGCGACTGGCTGGGAAGTGCGGAAGGCTGGTTTCAGGAAAAGGCCGGTGCAAAAAAGGGAATGCGCCGCGCGCCAATGTTTGCGCCGTTCAAACTGCGCGACATGACGCTGGAAAACCGCATCGTCGTCTCGCCAATGGCGCAGTACAAGGCCGTCGATGGCACGCCCACCGACTGGCACCTCGTGCATTATGGCGAGCGCGCCAAGGGCGGTGCTGGCCTCGTAACCATTGAGATGACCTGTGTCAGCCCGGAGGGGCGGATCACCCCCGGTTGCACCGGCATGTATGCGCCCGAACATGAACAGGCATGGAAGCGGATTGTCGATTTTGTCCACGCGGAAACCGAGGCGAAAATCAGCTGCCAGCTTGGCCATTCCGGCGCAAAGGGATCGACACGCGTCGGCTGGGAGGGAACGGATGTGCCTTTGCCCGACGGCAACTGGCCGGTGCTTTCCGCGTCTGATCTGGCTTGGTCTCCCGACAATCAGACACCCACGGCAATGACCCGCGCCGACATGGATCGTGTGCGTGACCAGTTCGTAGCTTCGGCTGAAATGGCCGAGAGAGCCGGTTTTGACATGCTGGAAATCCATGCGGCGCATGGTTATTTGCTCTCGTCGTTCATTACCCCCGTGATGAACAATCGCACGGATGAATATGGCGGTTCGCTGGAAAACCGCATGCGCTATCCCCTCGAAATTTTCCGGGCGGTTCGTCTCGTCTGGCCATCGGCAAAGCCCATTTCGATGCGCATTTCCGCCAATGACTGGATGGGGGATAAAGGCATCACACCGCAGGATGCCGTTGAGATCGCGCGCATGTTGCAAGAGGCCGGTGTCGATATCTGCGATGTCTCGGCGGGCCAGACATCAGTCGATGCCAAGCCCGTCTATGGCCGCATGTTCCAGACCCCGTTCTCGGACCGCATCCGCAACGAAACGGGCATGGCGACCATGGCTGTCGGCAATATTTACGAACCCGATCATGCCAACTCGATCCTGCTCGCCGGACGTGCCGATCTTGTCTGTCTTGCCCGCCCGCATCTGGCTGATCCCTATTGGACTTTACATGCGGCGGTGGCGCTGGGTGATAAGGGCGTGAGCTGGCCAAAACCCTATTATCCCGGACGTGATCAAATCTACCGTCTGGCGGAGCGCGCCGAAGTCATCGCTCCCATTGAGGGCGCTTAAATGGAACAGTCGCTCGCAGGTAAGATTGCATTGGTCACCGGTGGCGGTTCGGGCGTCGGAGCAGCCATAGCGCTTGCACTGGCGGGCGAAGGCGCACATGTTGTGATTGCGGGCCGTCGCATCGAAGCGCTCAATCAAATTGCAGCGCAATCAAAACAGATCATTCCCTTCGCTGTGGATGTAACCGATGAGAAATCCTCCCGGCTCCTGTTTGAGCGTATCCAGAGCGAAACGGGTTCGCTCGATATTGCGATTGCCAATGCGGGTTCGGCAACAAGCACACCCTTCCAGAAGCTGGATCTGAAAACATGGCAAAGCCAGATTGATCTCAATCTGACCGGTGTTTTCCTGACCTTCCAGCATGGGCTCTCTGCCATGCTGGCGAAAAATAATGGGCGGCTGATTGCCATAGCCTCGACGGCTGGTTTGAAGGGCTATCCCTATGTGGCTGCTTATGCCGCGGCCAAGCATGGTGTTATCGGGCTTGTTCAATCATTGGCGCTGGAACTGGCGAAAACCGGTATTACCGTCAACGCTGTTTGTCCGGGGTTCACCGAAACGCCAATGCTTGAACGGTCTATCGAGACCATCATGCAAAAGACCGGCAAAAGCCGCGACGAGGCAGTCGCCGCACTTGTGGCATCCAATCCGCAGAAACGGCTGATCCAACCGCAGGAGATTGCGCAGACAGTGCTTTGGCTGTGCGGTGCGCATTCCGGCTCGATCACCGGACAGGCCATATCCATTTCAGGAGGCGAAGTATGAGCAGCAAGAACAATCCTTCCGCCTCCCGCAAAACAGAACCTGAACAGGTGAAGCAGAGCCTGCGCGTCTGGCTGAAAATGCTGAAAGCCACCAAGCATGTCGAAGCGGTTGTCCGCGAGAACCTACGGGTTGAATTCGATACGACCTTGCCGCGTTTCGACGTTATGGCCGCGCTCTATCGGTTCGAAGAAGGGTTGAAGATGAGCGAGCTTTCTTCGGCGTTGAGAGTCTCAAACGGCAATGTCACCGGCATTATCGAGCGGCTTGTCTCGGATGGCGCTGTGCTGCGGGTGCCGGTTGCTGGCGACAAACGCGCCATGCTGGTGCGGCTGACGCAGCGCGGCAGGGATGAGTTTGCCAAAATGGCGGCAGCGCATGAACTCTGGATCAATGAGATTTTCGGCAGCCTGCCTGGAGATGTGACAGCCGGACTTCTCGCTACGCTGGATACAATCGAACATGCGCAGGGCTTGCATAGCGGGGAGGAACACGATGCGTGAGATGGCAAATTATAAGGCCACCCATTTTAAATGGAGCGTGACCGATGGTATTGCAGTCATTTCGCTTGATCGCCCGGAGCGCAAGAACCCGCTGACTTTCGACAGCTATGCGGAACTGCGCGACTGTTTTCGTGCGCTTGTCTATGCGGATGACATCAAGGCGGTGGTTTTCGGCTCCAATGGCGGCAATTTCTGCTCCGGCGGCGATGTCCATGACATTATTGGCCCGCTTTTGAAGATGGACATGAAAAGCCTTTTGGAGTTCACCCGGATGACCGGTGATCTGGTCAAGGCGATCATGCATTGCGGCAAGCCTGTTATTGCCGCCGTCGATGGTGTCTGTGTGGGTGCGGGGGCGATCATTGCCATGGCATCAGACCTGCGCCTTGCCACACCTGTCGCCAAAACCGCGTTTCTGTTTACCCGTGTTGGCCTTGCTGGCTGCGATATGGGTGCCTGTGCGATCCTGCCGCGCATTATCGGGCAGGGCCGGGCTGCCGACCTGCTTTACACCGGACGCAGCATGTCCGCCGAAGAAGGCGAGCGCTGGGGTTTTTACAACCGGATTGTCGATGCGCAAACGCTGGATGAGGAAGCCTTCAAACTGGCAAAACGCCTCGCCGATGGCCCGACATTTGGTCATATGATGACCAAGACCATGCTCAATCAGGAATGGTCCATGTCCATCGATCAGGCTATCGAGGCGGAAGCGCAGGCCCAGGCGCTTTGCATGCAGACGCAGGATTTCCAGCGGGCCTATGATGCCTTCGTCGCGCATCAGACCCCAGTCTTCAAGGGCGATTGAGATGATTGATCGCAGCTTTCTGTCATGGCCGTTTTTCGAGGATGTGCATCGCCAGCTCGCCGATGTGGTGGAAGCATGGGCGGTCGCCAATACGGGCCATATTGATCACGAGAACACCGATGACGCCTGTCGAAGTCTTGTCGCAAAGCTTGGAGAAGCCGGGCTGCTCAGGCATACGGCGGTTGATCCTGATGCCACAGGCAAGCTTGATGTGCGCAGCCTGTGCATCATTCGCGAGACTTTGGCGCGGCATGATGGGCTGGCCGATTTCGCCTTTGCCATGCAGGGACTTGGCACCGGCGCGCTGTCCCTGTTCGGCACAGATGAGCAAAAGCAATTCTGGCTGACGAAAACCCGCTCTGGTAAAGCGCTCTCCGCCTTCGCGCTCAGCGAGCCTCAATCCGGCTCCGATGTGGCCAATCTGGAATTGTCCGCAGTGCGCGACGGTGACGTTTTTGTGCTCAATGGCGAGAAGACATGGATTTCCAATGGCGGGATTGCCGATGTCTATACGGTCTTTGCGCGAACAGGCGAAGGCGAGGGCGCCAAGGGCATTTCGGCCTTTATCGTGCCTGCCGACACGCCGGGGCTGATCATTGCCGAGCGTCTCGAAGTAATCGCGCCGCATCCGTTGGCGCGACTGGTTTTTGACAATTGCCGGATACCAGCCGCCGCTTTAATCGGCTCGCCCGGTCAGGGCTTCCGCATTGCCATGTCGGTGCTTGATGTTTTCCGGTCCACTGTTGCTGCGGCAGCGCTGGGCTTTGCCCACCGGGCATTGGATGAAGCGGTCAGCCGTGCCAATGGTCGTCATCTCTTCGGTGCGCCGATGTCCGACCTGCAAATGGTGCAGGGGCATATCGCCGATATGGCTGTTGATATCGATGCGGCGGCGCTGCTCGTCTACCGGGCGGCGTGGCTCAAGGACAGCGGCGCCGAACGGGTCAGCCGGGAAGCCGCCATGGCCAAGCTTTATGCCACCGACCGGGCGCAAAGCGTGATCGACAAGGCTGTTCAGATTCACGGTGGAGATGGCGTTCGCAAAGGCAGTGTTGTCGAGCGCCTTTACCGGGAAATCAGGGCATTGCGCATCTATGAAGGTGCGTCGGACGTTCAAAAAATAATCATCGCAAGGCATGAACTTGCAAGGGGATAAAGAGAATGTTGGGACCATCGGCGCATACGGATCACTTTACCCGCGATAATCTTCCTCCGTTCGAGGAATGGCCTGAACTGCTGATGGAAAATTTCCAGTATCCGGAATGGCTGAATGCTGCCGTGGAACTGACGGATGCCATGGTCGCCAAGGGCTTCGGCGATAACACGGCGCTGATCGGCAATGGCCGCCGCCGGACCTATAAGGAACTGACCGACTGGACCAACCGCATCGCCCATGCGCTGGTCGAAAATTATGGTGTTGAGCCGGGTAATCGCGTGCTTATCCGCTCCGCCAACAACCCAGCTATGGTCGCCTGCTGGCTGGCCGCAACCAAGGTCGGCGCTGTCGTCGTCAACACAATGCCGATGCTGCGGGTGGGGGAACTTACCCAGATCGTCGATAAGGCTGAAATCTCGTTGGCGCTGTGCGATACGCGCCTGCTTGAAGATATGGAAAGCTGTGCCAAATCCAGCAAGTTTCTGAAAAAAGTCGTCGGTTTTGACGGAACCGCCAATCACGAGGCCGAACTGGACCGGATTGCGCTCGACAAGCCAGTTCGTTTTGAAGCTGTGAAAACCGGCCGCGATGACGTTGCGTTGCTGGGCTTTACCTCAGGCACCACGGGTGAGCCCAAGGCAACGATGCATTTTCACCGCGATCTGCTGATCATCGCGGATGGCTATGCCAAGGAAGTGCTGGGTGTTCGCCCGGATGATATTTTCGTCGGTTCCCCGCCGCTGGCCTTCACCTTTGGTCTGGGTGGTCTTGCGATTTTCCCCCTGCGCTTTGGTGCTGCAGCCACTTTGCTCGAACAGGCAACGCCGCCCAAAATGATCGATATTATCGAGACCTATAAGGCAACGATCAGCTTTACCGCACCGACCGCTTACCGCGTCATGTTGCAGGCGATGAATGAGGGTGCTGACCTTTCATCCCTTCGCATCGCGGTTTCGGCGGGTGAGACATTGCCAGCACCCATCTATGAAGCGTGGATGCAGAAGACCGGCAAGCCGCTGCTTGACGGCATCGGCGCAACGGAAATGCTGCATATCTTTATCAGTAACCGGCTGGAGGATTCAGGGCCGGGTAAAACCGGCAAACCTGTTAGTGGATATCAGGCTGTGATTGTCGATGAAGAGATGAAAGAAGTGCCGCACGGCGAAATTGGCCGGCTTGCGGTGCGCGGGCCGATCGGCTGCCGCTATCTCGCCGACAAGCGCCAGAAGAATTATGTGCGCGATGGCTGGAACCTCACCGGCGATTCCTTCTTTCAGGACGAGGATGGCTATTTCCATTTTGCTGCCCGCTCCGACGATATGATCATCTCGGCTGGCTACAATATTGCCGGGCCGGAAGTGGAAGCGGCATTGCTCGCACATCCCGATGTCAGCGAATGCGCTGTTATCGGTGCGCCCGATGAAACCCGTGGCCAGATTGTTCAGGCGCATGTGGTTCTGCGGGCCGATGTGGCAGCGACGGATGAAACGGTCAAGCGGTTGCAGGATCATGTCAAACAGGTCATAGCGCCCTACAAATATCCACGCTCTATCAAGTTTCTCGATGCGCTACCCAAGACGGCCACCGGGAAAATCCAGCGCTTCCAGTTGCGCAAGGCATATCAGTAACAGCGTCAGGCACAGGACGTATTCCAGAAAGAAATCAGGTAGGAAACCGGAATGGCAGAGATCATACATCCGCAGGGCTGGCCAGCGGCAAAAGGTTATGCAAACGGCATGGCAGCCGAAGGCAAGGTTATCTTTGTCGGCGGGCAGATCGGTTGGACCAAGGACCAGATTTTTGAGACCGATGATTTTGTTGAACAGGCTGAACAGGCCATGCGCAATATTGTCGATGTGCTTGCAAGCGCCGGTGCGCAGACGACCGATCTAGTGCGGCTCACATGGTTTATCACTGACAAAAAGACCTATGTGGCCGAGCAGAAGCGGCTGGGCGAAGCCTATCGCCGGGTTTTCGGACGACATTTTCCAGCAATGACACTGGTGCAGGTTGTTGCCCTGCTTGAGGACCGCGCTTTGGTTGAGATCGAGGCAACTGCGGTCATTCCTGCCCGCTCATAGAACGAGCAGGAATATGTGGCTTTACGCTGCCTTGCTGGCAGCAAGGAATGCCAGCTTGGCGGGGATTGCCAGCAGCTTGGAAAGCTCCACGCGCTCGGGCGTATAGTGATGCTCGACATCGAGGCAATTGACGGTGCCGAGCAGTTCGCCCGCAATGACCACGGGAATATTGATCACAGAACCGCAGCCGAGCGCCCAGATTGTTTCATGATCTGAAAACACTGTCGCAATGTCGGCAATGGTATTGGCAACGAAGGACTGGCGATCCTTGTGCACCGTATCGAACCAGCGGTCATAATGGATCGGCTTGGTGCCGGATACCGGGTAGCTCTTGGCATCAGAAGTGTATTCGCGGCGCGCCAGTTCATTCTTCATGTCGACGGTCATGATGGTGAACAGTTTGGCGCCAATGATCTTTTGCGACAGCACCTGCAATGCCTGCCATGGGCCGTCGGCGCTTGTGTCATTGGCGATATCAGCGTCAAATTCGGCCAAAGCGGTTGCTATGTCTTCCTGTGTCATTTCCTGATCCTTGATCATTTTCAACCCGTATGTGCGACACTGATTTCCATCAGTTCACGCGAGTAGGTTTCTTTCAGCGCACCGCGCTTCAGTTCAGCCACGTCGGCTATTTCGACAATCCGCCCATGGCGCATGACAGCCAACCGGTCGCAGAGAAACGATACGACGGGCAGGTTGTGCGTCACCATGAGGAAGGTGAGGTTCTGTTCGCGGCGAAGGCGTTTGAGCAGATTGAGAATTTCCGCCTGTACTGAAACATCGAGCGCCGAGGTTGGCTCATCCAGCAGCAATAGCTTGGGTTCAAGCATCAGGGCACGGGCAATGGCAACGCGCTGACGCTGGCCGCCAGACAGCTGGTGCGGATAGCGGAAGCGGAATTTCCGGTCGAGCCCAACGGCGATAAGAATGTCCTCAACACGGTTGTTCTGACTGCCGATGCCATGGATCGCCAGCGGCTCGCTTAAGATGGCATCGACGGTCTTGCGCGGATGCAGGGAACCATAGGGGTCCTGAAACACCATCTGGCAATGCCTGGCAAAATGCTGATCAATGCCATGGCTGCGCGGCTGGCCGAAGGCGGTGATTGATCCCGTCCATTGCGGCGCAAGACCGGCAACGGCTTTGAGAACCGTTGATTTACCCGAGCCGCTTTCACCGACCAGAGCAAAGCTTTCGCCCTCGCTGATATCGAGGCTGATACTGTGGGTGATCTGCGTCTCGCCATAGGAAATGTCGAGATTATTCAATGCGAGTGCGATCATTTTGCCACCCATGCATTGCGGTCGAGAACAGGCAGCTCGTCGCGGGTTTCGTCCAGTCTGGGAATGGCCGCAATCAGCCCACGCGTATAAGGATGCGTGGCGCTGCGTAGCTCACCCGCCTTGCATTCCTCAACGATTTTGCCGGTATTCATCACCAGAATACGGTCGCAATAGCTCGAAACAAGGTTGAGGTCATGGCTGATGAAGATCAGCCCCATGCCTTTGCGCTTGACCTGTTCATCAATGATATCAAGCACCTGCGCCTGCACCGAAACATCAAGCGCGGAGGTCGGTTCATCGGCAATCAGCAGATCAGGCTCCGGGATCAGCATCATTGCGATCATAACGCGCTGGCCCATGCCGCCGGATATTTCATGCGGATAGAGCGTGGCGACACGTTCCGGATCGGCGATGCGCACCGCCTCCAGCATGGAATGCACCCGCTGTTGGGTTTCCCGGCGTGGCAGGCGTTTGTGGGTTTGCAGGGCTTCGGCAATCTGCTCACCGACTGTCATAACAGGGTTGAGCGAGAATTTCGGGTCCTGCATCACCATGGAGATGCGCGCGCCGCGGATACTGCGCATCGCCTTCTCCGACTGGGTGTTCAGATCGATACCGTCAAAGCGGAATGTGTCGGCGCTGACCCTGCCCGGTGCGCGGATGAGTTTGAGGATGGCGCGGCCAGTCATCGATTTGCCTGATCCGCTTTCGCCGACAATGCCGAGCCGCTCGCGGCCAAGGGTGAAGGAGATACCGCGCACCACATCAATCGGGCCTTTCGGCGTGGGAAAGGTAACGCGCAGATTGTCGATCTCAAGCAGGGGAGTACTCAATGCTGTTCTCCGCTTTTGGGATCTAGGACATCGCGCAAACCATCGCCGAGAAAGCAAAAGCCGAGGCTGACAATGATGATGGCAAAGCCCGGCATGGTCGCCACCCACCACTGATCCAGAATGAAGGAGCGGCCACGCGCAATCATTGCGCCCCATTCGGGCAGGGGTGGCTGCGCGCCAAGACCAATGAAGCCAAGGCCTGCGGCGGTCAGAATAATACCGGCCATATCAAGCGTGACGCGCACGATCATTGACGAGGTACACAGCGGCAGCACATGGCCGAGAATAACCCGCAGCGAGGAAGCGCCTTGCAGGCGGATAGCGGCGATAAATTCTGAATTCTTGAAGGTCAGCGTTTCCGCCCGGGCAATGCGGGCATAGCCGGGCCATGAGGTAATGGCGATGGCAATAATGGCGTTTTCGATGCCGGGTCCAAGCGCCGCCACAAGGGCCAGTGCCAGAATGAGTTTGGGCATGGACAGGAAAATATCGGTGATACCCATCAGGATGCGATCAATCCAGCCGCCGAAATATCCGGCGACTGCGCCAATGATCAGCCCGGCGGGCGCGGCAAGCACGGCCACCAGCACGACGATGACAAGGGTGATGCGTGCGCCATAGACCACACGGGACCAGATATCCCGGCCAAGTTCGTCCGTGCCCATCCAGTTGATGCCGCTTGGCGGCAACAGGCGCTGCGCCAGATCCTGCTTCAGCGGATCATGGGTTGCGATCAGCGGCGCGAATATTGCCGTGAGGATCAGCGTGAGAATGATGATCGCACCGACAGCCGCCAGTGGATTGCGCGAGAGAGCACCGCATATCCGGTAAAGGCGGCCAAGACGGGCCTGCATCCGCGAGGCGGGGCTATCATCGATCAGCCAGCTATGTACATTTGCCATCGATGCCTCCTAACGCGCACGGGGATCAAGGACGCGGTAGAGCACGTCGGAAATCTTGTTGATGCCGATGAAGACCGCGCCGATGACGAGCGTTGCACCAAGCACGGCGGACATATCCGCATTGAGCAACGCCACGGTCAGATAATTGCCAATACCCGGCCAGGAAAAGATCGTCTCGATCATGACTGAACCCTCCAGGAGCCCCGCATAGGAAAGGCCGATGACGGTGATCAGCGGAACCAGAATAGGCCTGAATGCATGGCGCCAGATCACCAGCCGTTCCGATACGCCTTTGACGCGGGCAGTGGTCACATATTCCTGTGACAGCTGGTCGAGCATGAAGGAGCGCGTCATGCGCGCGATATAGGCAAGGCTGAAGAAACCAAGCACAGAAGCTGGCAAGGCCAGATGCCAGAGCGCATTGAAGAAAATCTCGGTTTCACCTGCCAGCAGGCTGTCGATCAGCACGATGCCCGTGACCGGATCGACCAACCCGTCATAGAAAATATCGAGGCGGCCAGGACCTGCAACCCATTTCAGGCGGGCATAGAAAACCGCAAGCCCGACGAGGCCAAGCCAGAAGGCAGGAACCGCATAGCCCAGCAGTCCGACCACGCGGATGATCTGATCAACAAGACTGCCCCGGCGGCTCGCAGCATAGACACCCATGGGAACGCCGAGCAGCACGCCGATGATGATGCCAAGTGTGGCCATTTCGAGCGTTGCCGGAAAGACGCGCTTCAGATCCTCAAGAACGGGTTTGCCCGTTGATACCGATGTGCCGAGATCGCCCGAAAGCACCGAGCCGACATAGTGGATGAACTGCACGAGGGCTGGTTGGTCGAGCCCCATCTGTATCCGTGCCGCTTCATAGACCGCACGCGGTGCGCGGTCGCCGACGACAGCCAGAACCGGATCAATGGGGACAACGCGGCCAATGAAGAAGGTAATGGCCAACAGTCCGAGGAACGTGATGAGCACGGAGATGATGAAGCCACCCAATCCGAAGATCAGGCGCGCACTCCGGCTCTTGCGAAAGCCCGGTCGCTTAGTCGCTTTGATGGCAATATCTGCCAGTGTCTCGGATTCGAATGCCAAATCCTATGCCTTCCCATTCATGACACCTGGGTTGGCCCATTCGTGTCGACTGTTCCCGTCGATCCCGGTCTAAAATTCAGGGGTGCGGATGCACTTTGCCTGAGCCTGCCGAAGATTCTGCTTGGACCATACAAAAATTTTTGCTTAGATCAAAGAAATTTTACTAAGAGTGGAATCGCCCATGTCATCCGAGGTCCGCAACACTGACAAGCAGCCCAAGATCGGGGCTATGATTCGCGCAAGGCGGCGTCAATTGCAGCTGACATTGCAGGAAATCTGCGATGCCGCAGGCATTTCAGTTGGATATCTCAGTCAGGTTGAACGCGATCATGCCACACCGTCGCTGGGAACGCTCGCACAGATTTCGCGCAGCCTTAATGTCGGGATGGATTATTTTATTGCCACCCCGAATGTGGAAGACGCGCTGACACGTCAGGGTGAGCGGCAGAAGTATTCGGTCGACGGTTCCTCCATTGTTTACGAGCAGATCGCTACGGATTTTGCCGGGAACATACTTTCATCTGTGATCATGCATATACCGGCGGGCTACCGCTCCGAAACGGTCAGCCATGAGGGCGAAGAAATCCTCTACGTGCTTGAAGGTGTCATTACCCATCAGCTTGATGATGAAGAAGTGGTGCTTTCGACCGGTGACAGCCTGCATTTTCGCGGCAACCGGCCCCATGCGTGGTGGAATGATTCAGGCAAAACGGCCCGGCTTCTGTGGACAGGAACATTGCCCATATTCCGGACCCGTCTTTAAAGACCGCTTCAACAAGACAAGCCAATAACAATAACAATCCAGAGGAGAATGAAGAATGAAACTGTTCAAGGCGGCGCTGTTTGCCGCTTCCATTATATCCGCATCGGCGCCTCTTACCGCCCATGCTGCAACCCCCGGCAATGCACTGGTTGTGGCCCAGAACATCGACGATATCGTCAGTATCGATCCGGCTGAAGCCTATGAGTTCACCTCGGGCGAATATGTAACTCAGACCTATGACCGTCTGGTGCAGTATGATGCGCCTGATGTGAAGACGCTGGCACCGGGTCTGGCGACGGAATGGAAGGTGGATGATGCCGCCAAGACCATCACCTTCACGCTGCGGGACGGGGTGAAATTCACCTCGGGCAATCCGCTGCGGGCTGATGATGTGGTCTATTCCTGGAAGCGCGTCATTACGCTGAACAAGGCGCCAGCCTTCATTCTGGCGCAGCTTGGCTGGACTGCTGATAATTTCGACAAGATGGTCACCGCATCCGGCAATACGGTCGTTGTCAAATATGATGGCGATTTCTCTTCCGCCTTTGTGCTCAACGTTCTTGCTGCGCGTCCTGCCTCTGTCATCGACTCAGTGACGGTGAAGGCCAATGAAGCCAATGGCGATATGGGCAATACATGGCTGAAGTCGAATTCCGCCGGTACAGGGCCGTTTGTCTTGAAAGCATTCCGTCCGGCGGAGATCATCAATCTTACAGGCAATCCCAATTATTATGGCGGCGCACCGGCAATGAAGTCGGTCATTATCCGCCATGTGGCTGAAGCCGCGACCCAGCAATTGCTGCTTGAGTCTGGTGATGTGGACATCGCCAAGAACCTGACACCGGATCAGGTCGCCAGCCTTTCGACCAAGGGCACAGTCAACGTCGAGACCTATCCACAGGCTGCCGTGCATTTCCTTAGCTTCAACCAGAAGGATGAGGCGCTGACCAATCCTGCGATCTGGGAAGCAGCGCGTTACCTTGTCAACTACAAGGGGATGACTGACTCGTTCCTTAAAGGACAGATGCAGGTGCATCAGGCGTTCTGGCCAGCGGGTTTCCCCGGATCGCTCGATGAGACGCCCTATACCTATGATCCCGCCAAAGCGAAGAAAATCCTCGCCGATGCCGGTGTGAAAACCCCTGTTAATGTCACGCTTGATGTGATCAATTCAACACCGTTCACCGATATGGCGCAGTCGCTGCAGGCGGGTTTTGCCGAAGCTGGGATCAACTTCAACATCATTCCCGGCACGGGCAGTCAGGTCATCACAAAATACCGTGCCCGCACCCACGAGGCCATGCTGCTCTATTGGGGCCCTGACTTCATGGACCCTGACTCAAACGCCAAGGCATTTGCCTTCAACGAGGATAATTCCGACGGCAATTACCAGTCGACAACCACATGGCGCAATGGCTGGGCGGTTCCGGCGGAACTCAATGCTGAAACCAAGGCCGCGCGTGCGGAGGCAGACCCGTCGAAGCGCAATCAGATGTATGTTGATCTGCAGAAAAAAGTGCAGGAGAAATCACCCATTATCGTGATGTTCCAGGCAGCAACACAGGTAGCGCTCGCCAAGAACGTGTCAGGCTACGTCAATGGCGCAACCTCGGATTTCGTGTTCTACCGCCTCGTGAAAAAGAACTAAGCAAAACGGTTTCAGGGTCGCCCGGATTGCCGGGCGGCCCATATCCAATGTCCATATCAACGGGAATAGAAAAATGTCAGAACTTCGGATGACGCGCCTGCGCGAACGCATGGCTGAAACCGGAACCGATCTTGTCGTCGTCGGTCCTTCCTCACATATGGTCTGGCTTGCCGGGCTCTCGCCGCATGGTGATGAACGGCCGGTGCTGCTGATTGTCAGCAAAGACCATGCCGGGCTGTTAATGCCTGCGCTCAATGCGGATAGTTCGCGTCAGCATACGGATCTGCCATTCTATCCATGGACCGATGGTGAAGGTCCGGATGCGGCGCTTGCTGCCCTGCTGAAAGATGCGGGTGCGACGAAGCCCGGCATCAAGATTGCCCTTGATGAAACGATGCGTGCGGATTTTGCGCTGCTTGTCATCGATGCATTGCCGGGTGCCAAGCGGACCTTTCTCAATGACACTGTCGGTTATCTGCGCGCCCGCAAGGATGAGGCGGAGTATGCGGCTCTCAAGGCGAATGCGCTTATCAATGATGGCGCGATGCGCGCGGCTTTTGCGGCATTGAAACCGGGTGTTACCGAGCAGGAAATCGCTGGCGTGGTCAGGGATTTCTACAAGGCCAACAATGCCAGGCCTGAGTTCACCAGTGTCTGCTTCGGTGAGAATGGCGCATTCCCGCATCATCATACCGGTGAGCGCAAGTTGAAAGCCAATGAAGCCGTGCTGATCGATATTGGCGGGCGCAGCGATGGCTATCCCAGTGATATGACCCGGGTTGCCATCTGCGGCGATACACCGGAGGATTTCGACAAGGTGCATGCGGTGCTCGATCGTGCCGTTGAAGCGGCTATTGCTGCGGCCAAACCCGGTGTGGCTGCCAAGGAAGTCGACAAGGCAGCGCGCGATGTCATCACCGAAGCCGGTTACGGCGAATTCTTCCTGCACCGTACCGGGCACGGCATGGGCATCGATATCCACGAGCCGCCCTACATCACCGCAACCTCCGAGGCCATTCTCGAAGATGGGCACGTATTCTCGATTGAACCGGGCATTTATCTCAGCGGCAAATTTGGCCTCCGATTGGAAGAGATCGTAATCATCCGTGGCAATAGGGCGGAAGTCCTCTCCGAATTGCCAAGAACCGCTTTTAAAGCCTGATAATAGAAGGCCGTTTCGCAACCGAAACGGCCTTGCCTACTACTTTTGGCTATGTGTCTTAATGTAGCATTGCACAATTTGAGTGCATGCGCAAAATTAAGGCATGTCCGCTTCGCTATCGATCATGGTCTTTGATGAAAACCGTATCCGCGCTTCAATTATTGAAGAGGGATTGCGGGAGGCAGGCCATGACCGCGTGGTGGTTCTGCATGATATTGCCGGTCTTGCGCGCCAGATCGAGCAGATTCAGCCCGATGTGATTGTCATTGATATCGAGACGCCCAACCGGGATATGCTGGAGCATCTTTTCCAGCTTAGCCGCTCGGTGCGCAAACCTATTGCCATGTTTGTCGATAGTTCCGACAGTTCCTCAATCGAGGCGGCTGTCGATGCCGGTGTTTCCGCTTACGTGGTTGATGGTCTGAAGAAAGAACGCGTCAAACCCATTCTCGATATGGCGGTGAGCCGTTTCAAGGCATTCAGCCGTCTGCAGCAGGAGTTGGCCGAGGCAAAAACGGCGCTGGAAGAGCGCAAGATCATCGAGCGTGCCAAGGGTATTTTGATGAAATCGCGCAAAATATCTGAGGACGAGGCTTATTCGCTGCTGCGGCAGACAGCCATGAACGAGAAGAAGAAGCTTTCCGATATCGCACAAAGCGTCGTCATGACGGCGGCGATGCTTGGAAGCTAGGAAGAGAGGTTGGCCGTGAGTTTTATCGGGACGAGCAATGGCCAGGGCATGGGTGGCGGATTGGCAGCGCCGTCGGCGATGCGCAGTGAAGGCGTCCGTGTGGTCAGGGCCGGTTTTATTCCGCTTGTCGATGCCTCTGTTCTCATTGCCGCTGCCGAATTCGGTTTTGCCTTGCGCGAAGGCATCCAGCTCGAACTGGTGAAGGATGTTTCCTGGGCCAATATCCGCGATCGGCTGGCCTTCCGGCAGTTTGATGTCGCGCATATGCTTGCGCCGATGCCCGTTGCATCTACCCTTGGTCTCGGATCAAACCCTTCGCCTGTCATTACGCCATTCACCCTTGGCCGAGGTGGCAATGCCATCACCCTTTCGGTCAATCTCTATCGCCGGATGCAGGCGCTGGCTGATCTTGCCGGTGATGAGGGCGCGCTTGCCAATGCCGAAGCGCTGAAGCTTGTCATTGACGATATCAAGGTGCGGGGCGAGCCGCTGCCGGTGCTGGGCACCACCTATCCATTCTCTTCCCATAATTACGAGCTGCGCTATTGGCTGGCGGCGGGTGGCATTCACCCGGACCGCGACGTGAAACTGGTGGTTGTGCCACCGCCCATGACCTCGGATGCCCTGTCGGCTGGTGCCATCGATGGTTTCTGCGTTGGTGCGCCGTGGAATATGGTGGCTGTTGCCCGCGAAGTCGGACGGATTGTCGCCGTCAAGGAAGATATCTGGCCGTCGAGCCCGGAAAAGGTCATCGGTGTTCGCCCCGAATGGGCTGACAGCAACCCGGAAACATTGGCGCGATTGATCGTTGCACTCGACCGTGCGGCGGCATGGTGCGAAGTGCCTGACAATCGCCGCGAGCTTGCGCAGGTTCTGTCGGAGCCCCGTTATATCGATACATCGGAAGATATTCTGCACCGGGTGCTGCTTGGGCGTTTCACCACCGACCCTGATGGGCATGAGCGGACGGTGCCTGACTATTTTTCATTCCACCGCCATGCGGCGAATTTCCCCTGGGTTAGTCAGGCGCAATGGATATTCAGCCAGATGATCCGGTGGGGACAGGTAGCGCATACCCTGGAAAGGCAGGTGAAGGTGGCGACCGCTTTCCGCCCCGATCTCTATCGCAATGCACTCGGACCCCGTCCGGATATTCCCGTTGAGGATATGCGTGTGGAAGGCGGGCATCGCGCTGATGGGTTTATCGACGGGGCGATATTTGATCCGCAAAATATCCCTGACTATCTCAAGGGTTTTCAGGTTCATAATCTTGAAACGCTCGTCGTAGGGGAGGATGAAGTCTGATGCGCAAAATTTGTGCTCTGCACAATAAATAAGCGCTATCATGTGTGCATCTGCACATTTCAACTGCGGTAATCTTTGTGCGATCCCAATGTGAAAATGCAGCGGATGTATATAAATATCAATAATAACAATACTTTATAAGTTTTCTCATTAATTGGCACACTTATTGCTTTTATAAAACCGTTCCGTCAACGAGGACAGGAACCGCGAGCATCGCCATCGGATGCTTTCAAAGACACAGACGTCGCTTGGGCAAGTTCATTCACCAGACTGGGGAGAATGCACTTCATCCAGCGGCGTTTTTTTATGGCTCAAGCTGCACGGAAAAGCAGCGCTGCAAAGGGGATTTGTGATGAAGGTGACATTCTCGACAGGCATGCCAAGGCGCACGCTTTTGCGGGCAGGGGGCACTCTGGCGCTGCTGGCCGCGGCCAAAGCTGCGCTTCCCTCCGGTGCCTATGCGGCCAGCGCCGGACCCGAGACAACCAAGGCAACTTTGGGCTTTATCGCGCTGACGGACGCTTCCCCGCTGATCGTGGCCAAGGAGAAGGGCCTTTTCGCCAAGCATGGCATGCCCGATGTCGAGGTTGTCAAGCAGGCCTCATGGGGCACGACGCGCGATAATCTGGTGCTTGGTTCCGCAGGCAATGGCATTGATGGTGCGCATATATTGACGCCGATGCCT
This sequence comes from Phyllobacterium sp. T1293, assembly GCF_020731415.2. Classification (NCBI taxonomy): domain Bacteria; kingdom Pseudomonadati; phylum Pseudomonadota; class Alphaproteobacteria; order Hyphomicrobiales; family Phyllobacteriaceae; genus Phyllobacterium; species Phyllobacterium meliloti. Next base: position 365,585 of record NZ_CP088276.1, read on the forward strand.
TACCTGATCAGCACCGGCAAGGTCACGCAGAACAACCAGCCTCTGCCGATGGTCATCCTCGCACGGCTTAATCTCGATGCGCAGGGTATCTCGGTTGGCTCGGCCTATGCAGGTTTGAAGGCCGGGGTGAATTCCGGCGTGCTGAAGGAAGCATTTGCCAAGAAGAAGGCGGAAGGCAATGCGGCCAAGGCGGCGATGACTTTCCCCGGCGGTACGCATGATCTGTGGATTCGCTATTGGCTCGCCGCCGGTGGCATTGATCCTGATAAGGACGTGGAAACCATCGTTGTGCCGCCACCCCAGATGGTTGCCAACATGAAGGTTGGTACCATGGATTGTTTCTGTGTCGGCGAGCCGTGGAATGCGCAGCTCGTCAATCAGGGTATCGGCTATACCGCTGCCAATACCGCTGAGATATGGGCCAAACACCCGGAGAAATCTTTCGCCATGCGTGCGGACTGGGTGGAGAAAAACCCCAATGCCACCAAGGCACTCCTGATGGCCGTGATGGAAGCCCAGCAATGGGCTGACGATATGGCCAACAAGGATGAACTGGCTGCAATCGTTGGCAAACGTGCATGGTTCAATGTACCGACAACCGATATCGCCGGGCGATTGAAGGGCGATTATGATTTCGGTGGAGGCCGCGTCGAGACGGCCAGCCCGCATCTGATGAAATTCTGGCGCGACCACACCTCCTATCCGTTCCAGAGCCACGAAAAATGGTTCCTGACCGAGAATATCCGCTGGGGCAAATTTGCCCCGGATACGGATATTGCCGCGCTGGTCGGCAAGGTGAATCGCGAAGATATCTGGCGTGAAGCCGCCAAGGAACTCGGGGTTGCCGCCGCCGATATACCCGCTTCCACGTCGCGCGGTCCGGAAACCTTCTTCGACGGCAAGGTATTCAATCCGGACAATCCGCAGACCTATCTCGCCAGCCTAGACATTAAACGTTTTGCTTGAGGAAACCGGCATGACAGCCAGCCCCGTCCCCATCCGTTCGAATGAAAAGCCCGTGTCCAAGGAAAAGCCTGTGGTGGCCAAGATCATGACACTCCCTGTTCCACCGAAAACAGCTGCGACCCGTCGCATTCCGCAATGGCTTTCCTCTCTGGTGGCACATGTGTTGCCGCCGCTGATCACACTGGTGTTTCTGTTGGTGCTGTGGGAAATCCTGTGCTCCTCGCCGACCTCAAGTGTTCCGCCACCCACCAAGGTTGTATCGGAAACATGGGAGCTGATCGCCCATCCATTCCATGTCGGGCAGGGTGTCGATCAGGGGTTGTTCTGGCACATTCTTGCCAGCCTGAAGCGCGTGGCTCTCGGCTATTGCCTTGCAGCAGTTGCCGGTATCGCGCTTGGAACACTTGTCGGGCAGAGCGAATGGGCCATGCGCGGGCTTGACCCTATCTTTCAGGTGTTGCGCACGGTGCCACCACTGGCTTGGCTTCCCCTGTCATTGGCAGCTTTCAAGGATGGTAATCCGTCGGCCATCTTTGTGATTTTCATAACGGCCATCTGGCCAATCATCATCAACACGGCTGTCGGTATCCGCAATATTCCGCAGGATTATCAGAATGTTGCCCGAGTTTTGCGGCTCAACCAGTTTGAATATTTCACGAAGATCATGATCCCGGCTGCGGCCCCCTATATTTTCACCGGCCTGCGCATCGGTATCGGCCTGTCATGGCTCGCCATTGTGGCGGCGGAAATGCTGATCGGCGGTGTCGGGATCGGCTTCTTCATCTGGGACGCATGGAACTCGTCGCGCATCAGCGACATCATTCTCGCCCTGATCTATGTCGGCATTGTCGGCTACCTGCTCGATCGCGCCATCGCCTTCATCGCCAAGACTGTCACCCGCAACACCGCAAGCGCTTGAGGAAGCAAAAATGTCGAAACCCTATCTCTCACTGGAACAGATCGACATGGTGTTCAGCCGTGGCGGTGCCAGCACGCAAGTTTTGAATCAGGTTTCCCTGAATGTGGAAAAGGGCGAGTTCATCTCGATCATCGGTCACTCCGGTTGTGGAAAATCCACCCTGCTCAACATTGTTGCCGGGCTCAACAAGGCAACACGCGGCGTGGTGTTTCTCGAAGGCAATGTTGTCGACACGCCCGGACCCGACCGTGCGGTGGTGTTCCAGAACCATTCACTGCTGCCTTGGCTGACAGTCTATGAAAACGTCAAGCTCGCCGTCGACAAGGTCTTTTCATCCACAAAGAGCCGGACGGAACGTCATGAATGGACTATGCGCAATCTCGAACTGGTGCAGATGGTGCATGCGAAGGATAAGCGTCCATCAGAGGTTTCCGGCGGCATGAAACAGCGGGTCGGCATTGCCCGGGCGCTGGCCATGGAGCCGAAAGTGCTTCTGCTTGACGAGCCGTTCGGTGCGCTTGACGCCCTGACCCGCGCGCATCTGCAGGATCAGGTGATGCAGATCCACACGGAACTTGCCAATACGGTGCTGATGATCACCCACGATGTGGATGAAGCGGTGCTGCTCTCCGACCGTATTGTCATGATGACCAACGGACCGTCAGCCAAGATAGGCGAAATCCTCGATGTGCCGCTGGTGCGTCCGCGCCGCCGTATCGAACTGGCTTCGGATGCCACTTACATCCGCTGCCGTTCCTCCGTGCTGAAGTTCCTTTACGAACGTCACCGCCTTGTGGAGGCCGCATAAGATGGAAGCAGCAACGAAAAAGCAGAAACTCGTTGTCATCGGCAACGGCATGGCGCCGGGCAGGGCGCTTGAACATCTCTTCGAAATGGCACCCGATGCCTATGATGTGACGATTTTCAACGCGGAACCGCGCGTCAATTATGACCGGATCATGCTCTCGCCCGTGCTTTCAGGCGAGAAGGAATTTGAGGAAATCATCATCCACGGCGATGGCTGGTACATCAAGCACGGCATCACGCTCTATAAGGGGCACAAGATTGTCGGGATTGACCTCGCAGCCAAGACCGTAACATCGGATGCCGGAACAACCGAGACTTATGACAAGCTGCTGATTGCAACGGGTTCCGTGCCGTTCGTCCTGCCTGTTCCCGGCAATAATCTTCCGGGTGTTTTGACCTATCGCGACCTTGATGATGTCAACGCCATGCTGCTTGCCGCCCAGTCGCGCGCAAGGGCGGTGGTGATTGGCGGCGGCCTGCTTGGCCTCGAAGCTGCAGCGGGTCTCAAATCGCGCGGCATGGATGTAACGGTTCTGCACATCATGCCAACGCTGATGGAGCGGCAGCTTGATCCGGCGGCGGGGTATCTGCTTGAACAGGCGGTGGAGCAGCGCGGTATCCGGGTGATGACCAAAGCCAGCACCAAGGAGATCATTGGCCAGAACAAGGTGGAAGGTGTTCTCCTTGCCGATGGTACGACACTGCCAGCCGATCTGGTGGTGATGGCGGCGGGCATTCGCCCCAATGGTATGCTTGCCAAGGAGGCGGGGCTCGAAACCAATCGCGGCATCATTGTTGACGGTGGTATGCGCACCTCCGACCCGGATGTGTTTTCCATCGGCGAATGCGCCGAGGTTGGCGGGCAATGCTACGGGCTTGTTGCGCCGCTCTATGAAATGGCGCGGGTGGTGTCGGCACAATTGGCGGGCGATGCCGATGCAAAGTTCGTTCATAGCGAGACGCCAACCAAGCTGAAGGTCACAGGCATAAACCTGTTTTCGGTTGGTGATCTCGGCGAGGGCGATGATAGACAGGAAATTGTCCTGCGAGATGCGGCGGCAGGTGTCTATAAGCGGCTTGTGCTCAAGGATGACCGCATCATCGGCACGGTGCTCTACGGCGAAACCTCCGATGGTGCGTGGTTTCATGACCTCACCAAGAAGCGCACCGATATTTCTGAAATGCGCGATACGCTTATCTTCGGCCAGTCCTATCAGGGAGGGTCCCCGCTGGACCCTATGGCGGCCGTTGCAGCCTTGCCAGATGATGCGGAAATCTGCGGCTGCAACGGCATATGCAAAGGCAAAATCACCGGTGCCATTTCAGGCAAAGGTCTAACATCTCTCGATGATGTGCGGGCGCATACCAAGGCGTCCGCTTCCTGCGGCAGCTGTACGGGACTTGTCGAACAGCTTCTGTCGATCACACTTGGCGATGCTTACAACCCTTCCGCTGTCACGCCCATGTGCAGTTGCACGGACCTCGGCCATGATGATGTCAGGCGGTTGATCAAGGCGAAGAAGCTCAAATCCATTCCGGCTGTCATGCAGGAACTGGAATGGAAAACCTCCTGCGGCTGCGCCAAATGCCGCCCGGCATTGAATTACTACCTCGTTGCCGATTGGCCGGATGAATATGCGGATGATTATCAGTCCCGCTTCATCAATGAGCGGGTTCACGCCAATATCCAGAAGGACGGAACTTATTCTGTCGTGCCGCGCATGTGGGGCGGAGTGACCAACTCTAAGGAATTGCGGGCGATTGCCGATGTGGTCGACAAGTTTGAAATACCGGCGGTGAAAGTCACCGGCGGCCAGCGCATCGATATGCTCGGGATCAAAAAGGAAGACCTTCCCGCTGTCTGGGCCGACCTTGGAAAGGCAGGATTTGTCTCAGGGCAGGCCTATGCCAAGGGGCTGCGCACCGTAAAAACCTGTGTCGGCACCGACTGGTGCCGCTTCGGAACGCAGGATTCGACAGGGCTCGGCATCCGCATTGAGAAATTCATGTGGGGCTCGTGGACCCCGGCCAAGGTCAAGATGGCGGTTTCCGGCTGTCCGCGTAATTGCGCCGAAGCCACCTGCAAGGATGTCGGGATTATCTGTGTGGATTCCGGTTATGAGATTCATTTTGCCGGGGCTGCCGGTCTCGACATCAAGGGCACCGAGGTGCTGGGTCTGGTCAGGACGGAGGATGAAGCACTGGAGCATGTCGTCGCTTTGACGCAGATGTACCGCGAGCAAGGTCGTTATCTCGAACGCATTTACAAATGGGCCAAGCGTGTCGGTCTTGACGAAATCCGCCGCCAGATCATGCAGGACGACACCAAACGCCGCGGCTATTTCGAGCGCTTTGTTTTCAGCCAGAAATTTGCGCAGGTCGACCCGTGGTCCGAACGGGTTTCGGGCGTCGACAAGCACGAGTTCCAGCCCATGGCCAGTGTCAGCTATCAACAGGCAGCGGAGTGAAATAATGAACTGGGTTGAGATTGGAACCATCAACGACATTCCGCGCCGTGGTGCCCGCTGTGTGAATACGCCCGATGGCAAGATCGCCGTTTTCCGGACTATGGAGGACCAGATTTTTGCCATTGATGATCACTGTCCGCACAAGGGCGGGCCGCTCAGTCAGGGCATCGTCCATGGTGCGGCGGTGACATGCCCGCTGCACAATTGGGTCATTTCACTGGAGACGGGTAAAGCCCTTGGAGCGGATGAGGGCAGTGTGAAAACCATTGCTGTCAGGCTGGATGGCGAGCGGATTATGGCCTTGCTTGAACTTGCCGCTGTGGCGGCAGAATAAACCGGCATGGAGCATCAGCCGCTTTCTCCGGTTACCGTCCGCACCACCTGTCCCTATTGCGGCGTGGGCTGCGGCGTGCTCGCAACGCCCAAGGAAGATGGAACGGTTGGCATTGCTGGCGATCCGGAGCATCCTGCCAATTTCGGACGGCTTTGTTCGAAAGGGTCGGCGCTCGGTGAAACGGTTCATTTGGATGGCCGGTTGCTTGAGCCGAAGATATCAGGCGAGCCTGCAAGCTGGGACAGTGCGCTTGATCTTGTCGCTCATCGTTTTCACGCGGCCATCGCTGAACATGGCCCTGACAGTGTTGCCTTCTATGTCTCCGGCCAGCTTCTGACCGAAGATTATTACGTTGCCAACAAGCTGATGAAAGGTTTCATCGGCTCAGCCAATATCGATACGAACTCGCGGCTGTGCATGTCGTCATCGGTGGCCGGGCATATCAGGGCCTTCGGCTCCGATACGGTTCCGGGGACCTATGAGGATCTGGAACTGGCCGATCTCATTGTTCTGACCGGCTCAAACCTCACCTGGTGTCATCCGGTGCTTTATCAGCGCATTGCGGCAGCCAAGGCCGCGCGCCCGGAAATGCGCATTGTTCTTATCGATCCGCGCCGCACCATGACTGCGGATATCGCCGATATGCATCTGCAGATACGGCCGGATGGGGATACGGCGCTATTCACAGGTCTGCTCGGGTTTCTGGCTGTTCAAGGCGCGTTGGACCAAAGCTATATTCACAGGCACACGACAGGGTTTGACGCGGCATTGGCGGTTGCCAGTCCATACAATCTGGAAATTGTCTCCAGACAAACGGGAATAGATCAGGACATTCTGTCAGCCTTTTACGAACTGTTCGCAAAAACCGAGCGATGCGTGACCGTCTATAGCCAAGGTGTCAACCAGTCGGCGTCGGGCACGGATAAGGTCAACGCGATCATCAATTGCCATCTGGCAACAGGCCGCATTGGCCGCCCGGGCATGGGGCCATTTTCCGTAACGGGCCAACCCAATGCCATGGGCGGACGCGAAGTGGGTGGGCTTGCCAATATGCTGGCCAGCCACATGCAGATCGAGAATGCCGGACACCGGCAACTGGTGCAAAATTTCTGGGCCTCGCCTGATATAGCGAAGAAGCCGGGCTTGAAAGCAGTTGACCTGTTCAAGGCAGTTGGTGATGGCCGGATCAAAGCCCTGTGGATCATGGCGACCAATCCTGTTGATTCCATGCCGGAAGCGGATGGTGTGGCGAACGCACTGAAAGCCTGCCCGTTTGTCGTTGTCTCCGATATTAACGCTGCAACGGACACAACGGCTTACGCGCATGTTCTGCTTCCCGCCGCCGGATGGGGCGAGAAGGACGGAACGGTTACCAATTCCGAACGACGGATCAGCAGGCAGCGACCGTTTCTGTCTACACCCGGCGAGGCAAGGCCGGATTGGTGGATTATCACGGAAGTGGCTAAGCGCATGGGGTTTGCCAATGGCTTTCCCTACCAAAACCCGGCGCAGATTTTTGCGGAACATGCGGCTCTTTCGGGCACGGACAATAATGGAAGCCGCGATTTCGATATTGCCGCGCACGCAACCATATCAGCGACGGAGTATGCAAGCCTTAAAGCCTTTCAATGGCCGCAGGGGCGGGGGAGTGTCGCCTCGGACGGGCGCTTCTTTGCCGATGGCAGGTTCTATACGGGCGATGGCCGGGCGCGGTTCATTGCAGTTCATCCGGATGAAACGTTTCACCAGGATGGGCTTTTTACATTGAACAGCGGACGCGTCCGCGATCACTGGCACACGATGACACGCACCGGAAAAAGTGCGCGTCTGTCAGCCCATTTCGCTGAACCTTTCGCGGAAATTCATCCGCTTGATGCGGCGCAGAAGGGGATTGCCGATGCGAGCCTTGTCAAGCTGCACAATGGCCATGGCGAAATCATCGTGCGGGCACTTCTTACTGACCGGCAGGCGCGGGGCAATGTTTTCGTGCCCATGCATTGGACCAACCAGTTTTCCGGCAGCGCGCGCGTTGATACATTGGTGACAGCACGCATAGATACGGTCTCGGGACAGCCCGCACTGAAGATGGCAAGAGTGGATGTCCAGCCATTTGCTGCCGGCTGGTACGGTTTCGCAGTCCTGCGCAATAAACCTCCGGCCATTGCTGCGGATTATTGGGCGCTCGCCAAAACCATTGATGGCTACCGGCTGGAATTGGCTGGCCTTGAGGATTTGGATGACTGGTCCGCATTCGCCGAGGCGCTTTTCGGTGCTGGCGAAGGCATGCCGTTGCTGCGCTATCACGACGAGAAGAATGGGCAGCACCGTATGGCTGTTTTCACCGATGATAGGTTGATCGGTGCGCTCTATATAGCGCGCGAACCCGTCGCGGTTTCACGCAGCTGGGCCAGCGAACAACTGTTGCAAAGTTTTGCCCTAGCGCAGAACCGCTTCCAGCTTCTGGCAGGACGCCCCGGTAAGGATATGCCCGACAAGGGGGCGATTGTCTGCTCGTGTTTTTCCGTTGGGCGGAATGAGATTGCCAGCGCGGCACGCAGTGGCTGCCACAGCGTTGCAGCCATCGGAGAGGCTTTGAAAGCTGGCACCAATTGCGGCTCCTGCCGCGCCGAGATCAGGGGGATTGTTGATGCAAATCTTGTCCAGGCCGCAGAATAGTCCGAGCCCCGGAAGCATCGGGGAACTGGCAGTCCTGCCAGTGTTTTTCAACCTTCAGGGCAAGCGCTGTGTTGTCGTCGGTGGTACGGCGGCGGCTGCCTGGAAAGCCGAATTACTGGCCGCTGCAGGTGCCAATGTGCATGTTTACACCGGTGCAATGAGCGAAGAAATGTCGGCGCTGGTGGCGGCTGGGACCTGCATTCATCACCCGCGCACCTGGTTGAAGACCGATTTGCGCGGCGCGGCAATAGCTGTTGCCGATGCTGCAACCGAGCAGGAAGCCCATCAATTCCGTGATGCGGCGGTGAAATCAGGCGTGCCGTGTAACGTCATCGACCAGCCCGCATTCTGCCATTTTCAGTTTGGCTCCATCGTCAATCGTTCGCCTGTTGTGATTGGCATATCAACCGATGGCGCAGCACCGATTTTGGGGCAGGCGATACGAAGGCGGATTGAAACGATCCTGCCCCTGTCACTCGCGGCGTGGGCGCAACTGGCAAAGCAGTTGCGCAGTCATATCGCCGATGTGCTCCAACCGGGTCGCCAGAGAAGGCAGTTCTGGGAGCATTTCGTCAATCGGACGTTTGAGGCTGATGCGGCGCCTGATGAAAGCATTGGACTGGTGGCAAGGGCAGGGGAGATCGCCAACGACAGCAGCGGGAAAACCGGAACGTTAACTGTCATTCCTGTCGAAAGCGATGACCCGGAGCTTTTAACGCTCCGAGCCATGCGTCAGCTGCAAATGGCTGATGTCATCTTTCACGACAAAAATGTGTCGCCAGCTGTCTTGCAACTCGCACGGCGTGAGGCCAGACGGATCGCCTTGGACCATGAAACGTTTCATGACAACAATAGAGCCAAACAGCTCTGTTCGGCGGGCAAACACGTCGTGGTTCTCAACGGGCTTTATGCCGCGTCCTGATCAAGCTCAGGATAATGGCGGAAAATGCCGTCTTCGTTGAATGGAATACGCCGTGGCGAGGCGAGATAACGGGCAATATTGGGTCGCTTCTGCACTTGATCATGCAAGGCCACGAGTAAGGGGTAATCGCGATCAAGCGTTCGGGTTGCGCGCGGAAAAGCATATCGCAGTCCCTCGATCACCTGAAACAACGAAAGATCGACATAGCTCAGCTTGTCACCAACGCTGTGCTTTTGATCTCCGCTGGACAGGACACGTTCAAAATAGCCGAGATATTTCGGGATGCGATGGTCAATGAAACTGGTGGCGCGTGCCTTTGCTGCTTCCTTCTGATCTTCGTAGTAAAGCTCGGTTGCGATGGGATGGTGCGTATCATGCACTTCGCAGACAAAATCCGTGATCGTCAGTTGCAGGCCATTGGCGACATAGCGCAGCCCGTCATCTTCTGGCACCAGTCCGAGTTTTGGCCCGAGATAAAAAAGAATATTGGCCACATGCGAGATAACCAGATCGCCGTCCTTGAGAAAGGGCGGCGCGAATGGTGTGTGCAAACCACCAAAGCTTTTGAGCATTGTCATCATCGCTGCTGTGCCGCGTCCGCTACCGGACTCGCGGGTGATGTCGATATAGTCAGCACCGGCTTCTTCCAGCGCCAGCCTGACATACTCGCCGCGTCCCTGTATTCCGTCCCAATAATAGAGTTCATATGGCATTTCTGACCTCTCCATTTCTCTCTACCGAAGCTGCGTTGGTTTCCTCGATCAGCCAATCAATGAACGCTTGTGTTGCTGGTCCGATTTTGCCGTCCTTGGGTGTTACCAGCCAATGGGCGGTTCTAATAGAAGTGATTGTCTGGGGAAATGGTTGCACCAGACGCCCGGTCCGCAAGTGATCATGGATAAGCAGCATGCGGCCAATGGCAATGCCCTGACCATCAAGTGCCGCCTGCAGGGTGATGTTGTAATCGGTCAATTGGATGGTGCGTGCGTGAGACAAATCCAGGCCCACCGCATCAGCCCACACCTGCCAGTCAACGGGCTTTTTTGCGAATAGCAACGTGTGCCGCAACAAGTCCTGCAGCGCTGCAATTACGGGACCCGTTTGAAGCAATGCGGGACTGACAACCGGGCTGAGCTGTTCAGCCATCAGCAAACGGGAATTTACCCCGGTCCAGTTGCCGTCGCCATAACGAATAGCAATGTCAACCTCGCCGCCCGCGACATCAGCGGTGCGCAGGGTCGGGTCGAGTTCAAGGTCGATATTGGGGTGTCGGGACTGAAATTTATGCAGGCGCGACACCAGCCAGTTTGCCGCGAACGAAGGCAGCAGGCTGATCCGGATCACATTGCGCTTGCTCTTGCTGCGCAGATCAGATGTGGCCGTCGCGATAAGACGAAAGGCGTCGGTCGTGCGGGCAAGATAATCAGTGCCTTCCGGGGTCAGGGCGATGCTGCGCGCCTTGCGGATAAACAGTGGCAGGCCGAGAAATTCTTCCAGCTGGCGGATGTGATGGCTGACGGCGCTTTGTGTGATGAGCAATTCCTCACCCGCTCTTCGAAAACTCATCAGCCGGGCGACAGCTTCAAAGGCCCGGAGTGCCTGCAACGGCGGCAAGGTTGAGGAAGAACGCATTGGGGTCCCGTGCTTTCGAGAACAAAATTGGGTTGATCGCCACGATATCGAGATTTCAAGACATTAGCCAGATCGATCGGTAATCCCGGTGATTTGAATTGGACCCACCGGTGCGCACCGCAGATGATGCGTTTAAATTCAGTCGGAGATGATGATGTCAGTCACAATAGCAGAGAAACTTGCAAGCCTTGGCCACAAATTGCCGGTCGCATCCGCACCAGTTGCAAATTATGTATCGGTCGTCCGCGCGGGCAATCTGCTCAGCATCTCGGGCCAGATCAGCCGGATTAATGATGACAACGCCGTGCTTGGTGTTGTCGGTGCGGCAGTTTCCCCGGAAGAAGGGCGCAAAGCAGCGGAAATCGCAGCGATCAACGTGCTGTCCCAGATCGCTGCTGCGACTGACGGTACGATTGCAGCCATACGCCGTATCGTCAGGCTCGGCGTTTTTATGGCCGCAACCCCCGATTTTACAGAGCATCCGCAAGTGGCCAATGGCGCATCGGATTTGATGGTCGCCGTATTTGGCGATGTTGGCCGCCACAGCCGGGCGGCTGTCGGCGTCAGTTCCTTGCCACGCGGTGTTGCCGTTGAGGTTGATGCACTTGTCGAGCTGGAGGATTGATGATGGCGGAAGCACTCGACATTGAACAGCTGCGCTCGGAAACACCGGGTTGTGCCATCAGCACACATTTCAACCATTCCGGCTCGTCGCTGCCATCGAACAGTACGCTTGCGGCGGTAACAGAGCACTTGCAGCGTGAATCGCTGTACGGGCCGATGGAGGCTGCTGCCAACGCCGCAGGTCTGATTGACGAAGCGAGGGCGGATGCGGCTGGCCTCCTTGGCGCAACGCCCCAGGAAATCGCCTTCTCCAGCAGCGGTTCGGCGGCATGGGGTGTGACCTTCGCCGCGTTGCCGCCACTAAAAGCAGGAGATCGCATTCTCGTCGGACGTCAGGAATGGGGCGGCAATCTTTCGACCATGCAGGCGGCAGCCAACAGAGCTGGTGCGCGGATAGAGATCATCCCGACCAATGAAGATGGCAGTGTTGATGCAGCGGCGCTTGCAACAATGATCGATGATCGCGTGCGGCTTGTCGCCTTGACGTGGCTTCCGGCCAATGGCGGGCTCATTAACGATGCAGCGGCTATCGGACGGGTAACTCGGTCCGCCGGCATCCCTTATTTCATCGATGCTGCACAGACGCTCGGCCAGCTTCCGGTGGATGTGGCCGCCATTGGCTGCGATATGCTCAAGGGCTCCGGCCGTAAATATCTGCGTGGACCGCGCGGTGCTGCCATTCTCTATGTGAGGAAGGATTTTCAGGATAGGCTGGAACCCGCCTATCTTGATGTGCTCTCCTCATCATGGAGTGAAGACGGGCCGAATGTGCGGATGGATGCCCAGCGTTTCGAGACCAGCGAAAAGCCGATTGCCCTGCTTCTCGGGTTAGGCGCGGCATTGAAACAGGCACGGAGCCTCGGCGTATCCGCGATCCGCGAGCGGATTGTCAGCCTTTCCGGGCAATTGCGCAATCAGCTCAGCGCCATTCCCGGCGTGACGGTTCAGGACCTTGGTGCGGAAAAATCCGGTCTTGTATCCTTCACTTTGGAAGGCATGGCACCACAGCTTATTCGCAGCAAGCTTGCGGAAAAGCGGATTACAATTGCGGCAAATGGGATACCTTACACACCGCTTGATATGACCGCGCGTGGACTAAACGAAATTGCGCGTGCGTCGGTCAGCTATCTGAATACAGGACAGGAAATAGACCGTCTTTGCGACAATGTTGCCGTGCTTGCGCGGCAGGCCGCTTGACGGAACGAAGGACAGGTGAGGACAAAATGGATTTGGGAATCAGAGGCAGGCGGGCAATTATCTGTGCGAGTTCAAAGGGCCTCGGGCGCGGCGTTGCGGAAAAACTGGCAGAAGCAGGCGTTGATCTGACGCTCAATGCACGCACGGAAGCGGTGCTGCGCCAGACGGCGAAAGAGATTGCCGAGACCTATGGCGTCAAGGTTCAGATCGTTGCTGCTGATGTGACAACGGAAGAGGGCCGCAAGGAACTTCTGACTGCTGAACCGCAGCCCGATATTCTGGTCAACAATGCGGGTGGTCCGCCAGCTGGCCTCTGGTCTGACTGGCATGAGGAAGAATGGCTGAAGGCAGTCAATGCCAATATGCTGACGCCAATCTATCTGATGAACGCCATCCTTCCCGGCATGATCGAGCGCAAATGGGGCCGCGTGGTCAATATCACCTCCGGTTCAGTGAAAGCGCCTATTGCGCAGCTCGGCCTGTCCAATGCGGCACGCAGCGGTCTGACCGGTTTTGTGGCCGGAACCGCCCGGCAGGTCGCCCGTCATGGCGTGATCATCAACAATCTGTTGCCCGGTTCGCACGAGACCGACCGGATCAAGGGGTTTTTGGAAAAGACATCGGAAACCAGGGGCATTTCCATTGAACAGGCCCGCGCCGAAGCGCATGCCGCCAATCCCACGGGCCGCTTCGGCACGAAGGAAGAGTTTGGCGCGGCTGCAGCTTTCCTGTGCAGTCAATATTCCGGCTTCATCGTTGGCCAGAACCTGCTGCTTGACGGCGGTGCTTTCAATTCAACTCTGGGCTAATGGCGCCCTGAGCGATAGCGCATATGGGATGGGCGCGTGTACGGCCATCCCAAGCTGGAAACAGGTTTTCCCGGTTACTCAAGCATTCGACGAAATGGTGCGATTGCGGCGATCTGATTGATACATCGGTATTGTGGTTTGACATAAATTCGGAACACAGCTGAAATAGATATCAGGCGCAGATTGAGGGGGATTCTATGCCGGTTTTGACATTTTTGCGGGCTTTGGGCTGTTCCGGTCTGATCATCATGATGACCGCTTCAGGCGCATCGGCCGAAAACCTCAAGGAGTTTCACGCGCGCGATGGCTCCTATAGTTACAAGTATCCGGGAAATTTCGGAATAAGCACCATGTTCGCTGACGGAACCGGCGATCCCATGGGCGTAACGGCTTCGACGCCGGAAAATGGCGACGTTCTGATTGAGATGTATTCCATGAATATCCGCGCCGTCAAAACTGTCACCGAACAGACGATGGAGGCCTATGCCGCGCAATATGTGTCTGATCTGACCGACAGAAAGACCCATTTTGTTTCCAGGAAACCAACGCAAATGTTTGGTCGACTTGCCGTTGACATGACCTTTGACGAGGCAATGGTTTTTGGTACTTCGAAAACAATGAGGACAAGGCGCATCATTGCAACGATTGCCGGAGGCAAGGACTATTTTCTGATATGTCTCTATCGGAACGACCGCACGCAATTCGCGCCCGCCTGCGAAACTGCCGCAAAAACAGCCCGCTTGACAAAGGGCGGTTAAATAAAGCCAATCTCGGCTCCTGATCCGATTATCCCGCTCCAAATGTGAGACACGCTAAATGAGTTCTTCTCCCGTTCAGACCAGTCTTGCCCCGATCTTTGTTCGGTTCATAATCGCATTTGTATTATGCGTCATCTTCGTTCAGGTGGTCACTACGGTGCTGAAGTTCGACATACCCAGCTCTATGGGAATCATCACTCTCGTGGTTGCGCTTGCCCCGGCTTTTGATCTGTTCACAAGAACAACAGGCCGTGTGATGACATCAGGCGAAAAATTACGGTTTTCACTCGGCGCGGCAATCATCACTATTGTCATAAACGTCGCAACATTGCTGCTTATGAGTTACATCGCGACCGGTTCCCTCAATCTTGACACTGTGACCAGTGGGGTTGGGCTGGGGAGGATCGATGCTTCTTTTGTGGCGATTATTCTGGCTGGTAGTCTCGTGCTTGCATTTATCATTACATATTTCACTGCGGGCTTTATGGGGCGCGGTGCGCTGAAGCGTCTTGCCAAGGCAAAGTGATGTGCATCGAATGGCGCGCATCTGACGACTGAAAGCGGTTTCAAATGGACTTGAGCCCGATAGACTCGTAAAGTCAGGTGCAGAGCCATTCAAACGGGGAATAATGTTGGCCACCGACCGCGTTGCACGCAAACTCGTTGCTATTCTGGCAATCGATATGGTCAGCTATTCCAGTCATATGGAGACGGATGAGGCGGCCACAATTGCCCGGCTACGCCTGCATCGCCAGCAATTGATTGATCCTGTTTTGCGCGAACACAATGGCCGTATCGTCAAGACGACGGGGGACGGACTGCTGGTTGAATTTGGCAGTGTCGTTGATGCAGTCGAGAGTGCTGTTCTCATTCAGCGCGGGGTGGCGGAGGCTGAAGTGAGTGTTCCAAAAGATCAGCGCATTCAATACCGGGCGGGCATCAACATAGGCGATATTGTCATTGATGGTGACGATATCTTTGGCGACGGCGTCAACATTGCCGCTCGAATGGAAGCCTTGGCCGAACCGGGCGGAATATCGATCACTGCCAATGTGTTCGAGCAGGTTGCTGGCAAAGTGGCCTTTACCTTTGAAGACCTCGGCGAACGGCAGGTCAAGAACATCAAGAAGCGCATCCGCGTTTACCGGGTTGTGCTTGAGATCATGGCTGGTGTGAAGCGCGCCGCTTCCAACGCACCACCGGTGGAAGATGTCGCCAAACCAGCCATCGCGGTGCTGCCGTTTCAGGATATGAGCGCGGATAAGGATCAGGAATATTTCGCCGACGGAATTGCCGAAGACATTATCACCGGTCTGGCACGCAATCAGGCCTTCTTCGTCATCGCCCGCAATTCTTCGTTCACATACAGGGGCGGGGCCGTCGACATAAAGCAGGTCGCCGGGGAACTCGGTGTGCGCTACGTGCTGGAGGGTAGTGTCCGGCGTAGTGGCTCTCGTGTACGCATCACCGCGCAGCTGATCGATGCGGCAACCGGCAATCATATCTGGGCCGAGCAATTTGACCGGCAGATGGACGATGTCTTTGCGGTTCAGGACGATATCACTGCAAGCATTGTGGGTGTTGTTACACCGGAACTCATCGGCGCGGAGATGAAGCGTGCGCGGCGTAAAGACCCGGCAAACCTGAATGCCTGGGATTATATGATGCGAGCCAACTGGCACGCCTGGCGCTGGACAAAGGAAGACAGCGCCGCTGCCAAGGACTTTGTGCTGAAAGCAATCGCCATTGATCCGAACCAGGCAAGGGCACGGGTCGTCTACGCCATGTGCAAGATTGTCGATGTGCTTTATGCTTGGAGCCCCAACCCGCAGGCAGCCATGGCCGAAGCGCAGGACATGGCAAGGCTGGCCGTCGAACTGGATGACCGGGATGCCGAAGCCCACACCATACTTGGTTCAGTAGCGCTCTTCATGCGCCGTTTCGACGATGCACGCCGCTGTCTGGAAACAGCCATAGATCTCAATCCCAATCTGGCATTCGCGCGGATGTGGGGCGGCGGCTATTATGCGCTTGCCGGAGAAATTGAGAGCGCGCGGGAAACCCTGAAAATGGCCATTAGGCTGAGCCCGCGGGACCCGGCCAACTACTGGACCTTTGCGTTTTTCGGCATGGCAGAATTCGCCGACGGACATTATGATGCCGCGGCGGAGTGGGCGCGCAAAGCCCTTCACATGAATTATAACTTCCCGACCGGTCACCGGGTTCTTCTGGCGGCACTGGGAGAGATGGGGGATGCCAATGCAACGCGTGCTGCTTTGGATGGCCTGTTAAGCGTTGCTCCTGAAACCAGCATTACGACAACGCGCGTCGGCGTTCCCTGGAAAACGCCCGAACATCTCGAACGCTATCTCAATGCCTTGCGCAAAGCCGGATTGCCCGAATAAACGGGCAATCAGTGTGCCGTCAGGACGTCATCGCTTCCTGCATTTCCGTCTGAGTTGGTGGTTTGCCTCCGGCCTCGCGCGATACCGGGATGAGCCACGTCGTTATGCAGGTGAGCAATGCGACGATGAACACGCCCCAAAAACTCCAATGCAGAGCGGAGTGAAACACAAAGCGGATTGCAGGATCGGTCGATAGGCTTGAAAGGCCCGTCGGTTGATTGATTATCTGATGCAACCGGTCAGCAAGATCGCCGCTGCCAAAGTGAGCGATGCCGATGTTCAATATGGCGCCGAGCGTGGTAGCCCCCAGCGTATTGCCGAGACTACGGGCAAAAATGATGGAAGCCGTAGCACTGCCGCGCATGGACCATTCGACACTTTCTTGCACGAGCACAACACTGGTCACGCTGACGAGACCCATGCCGAACCCCATGAGGAATGCGCCGAAGCCCGCATAAACAGGGCTGCTTTCCGGTGTCAGAAACAGAAGAAAGGACGCCCCGATCGGGAACATGAAGCTGCCCGCGCGCAAGGTTGTGCGGATTCCAAATGCACGGAAAAGGCGGATGGACAGCATGACCGCCAGAGGCCAACCAACGATCAGCATGGTCAGCGTAAACCCGGCGACGAGAGGCGAGCGACCGAGCACACCTTGCACATAAATTGGCAGAATGGTCGTCAGACCGATCAGCGCCATACCGGCCAGAAGCGTTGCGACATTGCTGGTTGCAATAAGCCTGCGGCTCCAAAGCGCAATCGAAATGATCGGCTCCGGGGCCCGGCGTTCCTGCATGAAGAAGAGGACGCCAGAGGCGATAAACAGGGCACCGAGTGATGCTAGTATCCACAGATCAGCATCTGTTTCGGTCAGGATGATCAGAAGCGAGACAATGGAAATCGTAAACAGGATCGTGCCCAGATAGTCGATTCTGGCTTTGCGCGGTTCGATTTTCTCATGCAGGAAAAGGGTAAAGCCGATAATGGTAAACAGGCCGATAGGCAGGTTGATCCAGAAAATCCATGCCCAGGAAACATGATCGACAATCAGACCGCCAGCGAGCGGGCCGGTCACGGCGGAGATGGCCCAGACACTGGCAAGCACGCCTTGGACCTTGGCCCGTTCCTCAAGCCTATAGAGATCACCGACAATGGTCATTGTCACCGGCTGGATCGCTCCCGCGCCAAGACCCTGCAACAATCGGAATGCGATCAGTGACGTCATGGACCAGGCGAAACCTGCCAGCGCAGAGCCGATGAGGAAAATGACAATACCGCCGATCAGAATTGGTTTGCGGCCAAAAATATCAGACAGTTTGCCGTAGATGACGGTTGTCGTCGATTGCGCCAAAAGGAACGCCGAGAAAACCCAGCTGTAATAGGTAAAGCCGCCAAGCTGTCCGACAATCCTTGGCATGGCTGTGGCAACAATCGTGGCTTCGATGGCGACCATGAAAGTTGCCAGCACGATGGAGGCAATAATCAACGGACGCTTTGAACGTTCAACTGATTGAGACATTTTATCTGTTCTGGCTTTCCACTCGCTGGGACAGTTGTCGACGGGTCGATGAAGACCATCGGGCGAGCAATATATTCTGTGGGATCAAAATCTGGCGGCGGCAAGGGGCTATTGATAATTGCGGCTTGCGCAACGCAGTTCAACTCCTTGAACGTGCAGATGTCAATTGTTTGATGGTTACATCGCAGCGATAAACTGCCATCCGCTGACATCACGCGCAGTTCCATAAGCTATCTTATGCGATCTTTGTGTGTAGCGGGGGTGGGTTCTATTTTTAACTGCGACAGATACTAAACCCTCTTTGTTTTCAGGACGATGCATACTCTCTGCGCAATGAAAGCGATGCGTTGCACTGGATATTCACTTTGTTTGGCGATAACACGCATAGCCATAGCGGCAGCCAATCGAAGGCCGCGATATATAGGTGATGGCAATCATGATCAGATTCAGACCAATGCTCAAAACTGAGTTTGAAGCTTACTATCTTGGCTATTTTATCCCTGACTATGCGGCCGAGATTTCGTCGAATTATGGTCTTTCGAGCGATGAGGCAATTGCTCAAGCCAAGCGCGAGATTGCAGAAGACTTGCCAAATGGCCCGGAAACAGAAGGCCAGACGCTGGTCTGTATTCTTGATGTTCAAGATGGCGATGAACAGGTTGTCGGTTATCTCTGGTTTCGCGCTGACCCCGTATCAAGCTCGGCCTTCATCAATGATATTTATGTCTTTCCCCATTTTCAGAACAAAGGTTATGGCAAGGCTACCCTGAACGCGCTTCAGGACGTATTGGACGAGATGGGTATTCAACACCTGCGTCTGCGCGTGGCCGCCGATAACGAACGGGCCAAACATGTTTATGAAGCCACCGGATTTCGTCTCACCGGTTTCAATATGACCAAGCGGATTGGCAAAGGGTAACATCGGCCTTCACGGCAATTATTTTGTATCAGGTACAATGAATCACGAGATTGTATATGGATATCGTA
The DNA here is from genome assembly GCF_020731415.2 of Phyllobacterium sp. T1293. Taxonomy (NCBI): domain Bacteria; kingdom Pseudomonadati; phylum Pseudomonadota; class Alphaproteobacteria; order Hyphomicrobiales; family Phyllobacteriaceae; genus Phyllobacterium; species Phyllobacterium meliloti. The sequence goes on from NZ_CP088276.1 coordinate 384,605, forward strand.
TAATCTCAGGTTTATATCGGTGGTCGTTTCCCCACGGCTGACTGCCGTTTGCAAATCCGCGACATTCTCTTTCTGATATGTACGCGCTATTGAGAGCGACCCCGACCATGTCGGACCAAACTTGCCAGAGCCCGCAGGCTCTGCCGATTACGACCCCAGCGCCTGAAATCCAGAAGACAGGTCCGAATTTCCGCATCATCGCGCTCATTATCGCCAGTGCCATGTTTATGGAACAGCTCGATGCAACGGTGCTTGCAACGGCATTGCCGACCATGGCCCGCGATTTCGGCGTGCAGCCGCAATCGATGAGTCTCGCTCTCACCTCATATCTGCTTAGTCTTGCCATCTTTATTCCGGCGAGTGGCAAGATCGCCGACCGGTTCGGATCACGGACAGTTTTCAGCGCCGCCATAGCCGTTTTTGTCTTCGGTTCGATTCTTTGCGCGCAGGCACCGGATTTGCGTTTTCTCGTTGGTGCGCGCATTGTTCAGGGACTTGGCGGTGCCATGATGTTGCCAGTTGGCCGTCTCGTGCTTCTGCGCAGCGTCGCACGCAAGGATTTTGTCTCGGCGACATCCTGGTTGCTGATACCCGCGCTTGTAGGTCCAATTCTCGGGCCGCCGGTTGGCGGATTGATCGTCACTTATTTCGACTGGCGCTGGATTTTCTATATCAACGTGCCAATCGGCTGCATTGGATTTATCCTCGTCTCGCGTTTCATTGCAAATGTGAAAGGCGAATCCGATGGCCGCTTCGATTTCCTCGGCTTCCTGCTGTCGGGTATTTCACTTGGATCGTTCCTTTTCGGCTTCGAAATGGCCAGTCGCCCCGGTGAAACTGAACAGGCCGCGCTGCTTGTTGTCATCGGTGTTGTGTTTGGCGTTGGTTATCTGGCACATGCCAAGCGCCATCCCTCCCCCATTCTCGACTTCTCGCTTATGCGTATCAGCAGTTTCAATACATCAGTGATTGCAGGTTCGCTCACCCGCATCACGCAAGGCGCACAGCCATTCCTGCTGCCACTCATGCTGCAATTGGGCTTTGGCCTTTCTGCAGCACGCGCTGGCGGTATTGTTGTGGCAACAGCGGTGGGCTCAATGTTGATGAAGGTAGTTGCGCCGAAGATTCTCAGGCGGGTTGGGTTTCGCTCGGGCCTCATCGTCAATGGTCTGGTCGCGACATTCGGCTATGCGCTTTGTGCCGCGTTCCGTCCGGATTGGCCCCTGCCCCTGATCTTCGGCATATTGATGTGCTGCGGATTTTTCATGTCGTTCCAGTTCACAGCCTATAACACCGTCGCCTATGACGAGATCGGACGCGAACGCATGAGTTCGGCGACCAGTTTCTACACAACGTTCCAGCAGCTCATGCTGTCGCTTGGCATCTGTGTCGGTGCTTTGGCGCTATCCGGGTCGATGCTGGTCAGAAGCCATGCAGCGCCTGAACTTGGTGATTTCTCCGCGGCTTTCCTCGTTGTGACAGCGATCTCATTGACGGCGACAATCTGGAATCTACGCTTTTCGCGGTCAGCAGGATCAGACATCAGCGGCCATACGAAGGGCGTAGCCAAGGCTCCGGCTGAATGACGCCAGGTCACTCTCGCCTCACTTGAACTTGATTGGTGCGTCTCTGGCCTATCCGATAGTCATAAGGCCCGACAGCCAGCGGACGTTTTGACGATACGGTGGAGTTTCAAGCACTATTCTTTCCCCGGTAAAGCGTTCCAGCACAGAGGTTGGCACGCGACGGTATGCCGTGTCTCACTCATTGATTTCACTGGTCGTCGGATCAACAAAGGAGCAGGAACATGCACTTGAAGTATGGTTTGGATCGGATATCCGTAGCGATGCTATTGGCGCTTGGTGCCGCGATGGCGACACTGCCGGCGCAGGCGCAAACATCCGCTGATCAACGTGTGAGAGTGCGCGGAACGGTCAGCAGCATTGATGCGACAACACTGACCGTGAAGACCAGAGAAGGTGCGACGACCAGAGTCGCGCTTAAATCCGGCTGGCAGGTGGCGGGCGTCGTCAAGGCATCAGTTGATGATATCAAGCCCGGCGACTTCGTCGGTATTGCGTCGCTTCCCAAAGCCGATGGCGGCGATGGTGCGCTCGAAGTTCTGATCTTCCCTGCGGCCATGAAAGGCACAGGCGAAGGAAGCTATTCGTGGGATCTGAAGCCGAACAGCTCGATGACAAACGCCACGGTGGCTGACGCCGTGAAATCGGTTGATGGGCGCACGGTTACGGTCAAATATCAGGGCAAGGATAAGAAAATCTCCATTGCCGATGGCACGCCAATCGTTACCTTCGCCCCCGCAACAACGGCGGATCTGACCCCCGGCGCTGTTGTGTTTGTACCCGGCGAGAAAGCGGCGGATGGCGCCATTTTCACAAGCCGTGTTGTGGTCGGCACCAAAGGTGTGGTTCCACCCATGTAATTTTCCGTTTGTTCATCTGACGGCGCAATCAACCCATCTGAAAATAGCAACACCCGATATGTCAGTATTGTTGACATATCGGGTGTTTTGCGTTGCTATGGCTTAACAACAGCCGGGAGGAAGACATGGGCGATTGGGATGCTCTCTACGCTACGCGTACAAAAAACATGCGTGCGTCCGAGATACGTGAACTGCTGAAGCTGCTTGATCAGCCCGATATCATATCCTTTGCTGGCGGTATTCCGGACCCTGCCCTCTTCCCCAAGGAAGCGATCAAAGAAGCCTACGACGCGATCATCAGCAAGAATGCGGACGTTGCTCTGCAGTACTCGGTGAGTGAAGGCTATCGCCCGCTGCGCGAATGGCTGGTCACGCATATGGCGTCAATCGGTGTGCCCTGCAGCATCGACAATATTGTCATCACGACAGGCTCGCAGCAGGCTCTCGATTATCTCGGCAAGCTGTTCATATCGCCCGGCGACACTGTTCTGACGACATGGCCCACCTATCTCGGCGCGCTGCAGGCGTTCAACGCTTACGAGCCGCGCTATGACCGTCTCAACCCTGAGCAGGGAAACATGACGCCCGCTGCCTATCGCGACGGTGCAAAGGCTGCTGGCGGTGATGTCAGGCTCGCCTATCTCACAGCTGATTTCTGCAACCCGACAGGCGAAACGGTCAGCCGTGATGGCCGCATCCGATTGATTGAACTGGCGCACGAACTCGACATACCGCTGATTGAAGATGCCGCCTATCAGGCATTGCGTTTTGATGGCGAACCTGTCCCCTCAATGCTTGCTCTTGACTGCGAGCGGGAAGGAAATATTGACAGCACTCGGGTCATCTATTCCGGCAGTTTCTCCAAGACACTTACACCCGGTTTGCGTGTTGGCTGGATATGCGCCGCAAAGCCGGTGGTTGCCAAGCTGGTCCTGATCAAACAGGCCGCTGATCTTCACAGTCCAACCATAAATCAGATGGCGATCCATCATGTGGCTGAGCGGTCATTCGACAAACAGGTGGAGAAGGTTCGCGACAGTTACCGCAAGCGCCGGGATTATATGCTGGATGCCCTCGCCCGCTTCATGCCTGAAGGTGTGACATGGACAAAGCCTGAGGGCGGCATGTTCGTCTGGGTAACTTTGCCTGAAGGTATGGACGGTGCAGCCCTCCTCGCCAAGGCGTTGCAGAAAGTACGGGTGGCGTTTGTTCCCGGCTTTGCATTCTTTGCCGATGGCACGGGTAAGAACACCATCCGGCTCAATTTCTCCCTGCCCAACAAGGAAGCAATTGAAACGGGTATTTCCCGGCTTGGAAAACTGATTGCTGAAGAGGTCGCCTAGAGCCTTTTGGGCAGAACCACTATGCTGCGGGGAGCCTGATTGCAAAACGGGCCCCCGCGGTGGTGCCCTGCAGCTCGATCGTGCCGTCATGACCCCTGACCAATGCTGCGGCAATACCAAGTCCGAGACCGGTACCACCGCTTTCGCGCCGTGTGGTAAAGAAAGGTTCGAAGATACGGCCTTTATTGCCGGGTGAAATCCCGCTGCCATCATCACTTGCCGTAAGGGTTACAACCTCTGGCCCCGCCACAGCATTGAGCGTAAAGCGCGTGGCGCCATGGCGCGCGGAATTATCGGCCAGATTGGAAAGGATGATAGCCGCGTTCTCGGCAGACATGCGAAAGCGGATGTCTGCGCCAACATCAATCTCAACTGGCATTCGCCTGTCCGGAACAAGCATTTCAACCACTTCACCAAGCGAGGTTGTTTCGCCGGTTAAATGCATGCTCTCGGCGCGGGCGAGTTCGATCAATCGGCGGACCAGACGGTTCAACCTGTCCGTATCGGCAATGATATTGCTGTAAAACCGGACTCGCTTTTCCTGTCCCATCTCGTCTCCGGCATCACGAAGCAGTTCAGCTGCACCTTGGATTGCAGTCAGAGGCGATTTGAGTTCATGCGAAACATGGGTGGCAAATGTTCGTATTGTGTCTGACCGGGCCTGCAGCTTGTGCGCCATATCAAGAAATGCATTTGAAAGCTCGGCCATTTCACGCGTCCCGTGATGGTGCAATGGTCCAATAGCATTTCTGTCACCGGCGGAAATTCGCGCTGTCCGGTCGATCAACTCGTAGATTGGCCGGCTGATGGTTCGGATAAAGACAAAGGCGATAATCAGCGTGACACCCAATATGGTAAGGGCGGCCAGTATCACCTTGCCGCGTTCGCTGTAGAGGTGTTTGACAATGTTATTGGGAGTTCTGGACGCGTAAACAACGCCCGCAACGCGATCCCCAACAATGACGGGGATTGCTGCAAAGACGCGCACGCGCGTGCCCCGGCTGACCGAGTAGATTGGCGGAACCGGCGAATCCAGAACACGCGTGCGCAATGCACTGGCATAGGTGCCGGTCAGTGCTGTACGCACCTCCTCAATACCCGCGAGTGACTTGCCGGTTTCGCCGCTTCCGGCAATGACGACTCCGGAAGGATCAAGCAGCCGGAAACCGGCAAGTGTGATTGTCTGGGTATCGGTCAGAATTCCCGTAAGGCGCGCGCCGATTGCAACGAAGACGGGATCAACCGCAGCTGGAACAGAATCCGGTCTGCGCGGCAGAACGGGATCAATAGCAAGGTCGAGGCGTGGCTCGATGGGGTGGTAGCGTTCGTCCACGCTGCTTCCAGCCGCAGGAGCAGGCATTGCGCCAAGCTTTTCACGGGGAATATCAGCATCGCGTACTTCACGCGCATAGATCGCTGCGATAGCGGCTCCCTGCGCGATAAGCTCAGCCTCCGTTTGCCGGATGAGCTGGTTTTCATAGAGGCGAAAGAAAAACAGGCCGACAAAGGGCAGGACCATGACTGTCATCAGGATGACGAGTACCACCAGTCCAAGTCGTGGTCGCCATTTCTCACTCATAGGCCGCACCGGCCAAGCCGGAAGCCAACCCCGTGAACCGTTTCAATGGCGTCCGCACAGCCTGCAGCGGCAAATTTGGCACGAATATTGCGGATATGGCTGTCCACCGTTCGATCGGAAACATGAATATTGACCGCGCGACTGGCACCCATGATCTGGTCGCGGCTTAACACATGGGCCGGTTTATTCAGCAAGCTTTTGATCATGGCGAATTCGATCGAGGTGAAATCGAGGTCATGCCCGGAAAAGTTTACGGAATGCCGGGCGGGATCAAGTGTCAGAAGACCATGGATCAAGGGTTTTGGGTCCGGTCCGATTTCGGTGGCAGCTGGGCGGGCCCGCCGCAGGATGACATTGACCCGCGCAACCAGTTCACGCGGGCTGAACGGCTTTGTCACATAGTCATCGCCACCCATCTCCAGCCCGAGAATGCGATCAATTTCTTCATCACGGGCCGAGAGAAACAGGATCGGGACATTCGATGTCTTGCGTAGCTCACGGCAGACGTCGAGCCCGTCCATCTCCGGCATACCAATATCCATCACCAGAAGATCAGGAGCCTTCTGCTGGGCCATGCGCAGCGCGGCAATACCATCTGCCGCGACATCCGTTATCATACCGGCTTTTTCCAACGCAAAGCAGATCACTTCGCGAATATGCGGGTCGTCATCTGCCACAAGAATGCGTTGCGCCATAGGTTCGTCTTTCAGTGTTCACCCGGCACGAAATCCGGTCGTGAGGGTGACGTGGGATTCGCCTCTAGATAGCGGGAAAGACGCCATCCGCGAAAGGTCCAGGCACGCCAGTTCTCGAAATACCGGCGTTGTTGTCTGACGAGCCCCTGCCGTTCCTCTTCCAGCATACGCGCCGTTTGCACGTCTGCAGGAGGTATTGCCGCGATCATGCTATCCATAGCCGGAATAGCGTCCGGGCCGAGCAATGTGAGGTAGGTGATATCGACATTGAACTCTCCTCCATTCATCGCCCGACTGTGTTTTACGTTATACCCGGCAATTAAAGCCGCGAAATTGATAAAGCAGCACACATAAAGTGTCGCAGAAAGCGTCAGAAGATTGGCGGCAAACAGCCATTCATTCGATTTTCCAAGTGCAATGCGAACCATGATCAACACAAGCCCGGCGGCCACCAGAAGCATCCAGATAAATGCGGCCATACGCCAATAAGTTAGCGAGTAGATGCTGACATAAAGATCAAGACGCAGCATGGACGAGATGACAAGCACAACATTCTGGGCTGTCCACAGATAGACCAGCGCACGGATGCGGCGGTTTGCCGATGTCGCACTGCCCGGTCGCATGGCCACAAGGACAAATCCGGCAGCGAGCAATGCCGTTGCAATCAGCGGATATGCACCGCTATGGGCGTAGCTGGAATAGGTCACACCATCGGGCAAAGCAGCGCCGCCCCACAGATAGGTGGCATCGAGCGCTGTCTGAATTGCAAACAATGCGTTGAAGAGCAGGAGCGCGCGCAGAATTGCTCCCTTGCCAAAGACAATGTCCTCGATATCCGTGCCATCCATCTTCATCGATGGTACGGACGCCAAGGGATTGACCAGTGATTTGCGCTCATTTCGCATGCGCCGGATCTGTAGACGTGGGCGCAGGAATGCCCAGCTTCCGGCAATGAACAGCAGCCAGAACAGGCTGCGCCATATGCCGATGATGTCAAAGATTGCCCAGAAATCAATGAGGGATAGCCAGTGCTCGATCACCGGGTTGGCAATGCCAAACAAGGTAATGAAAACCCCTGCCAGAATGAGTGGCATCAACCAGACGGCAATACTGGCAAAGCGGATTGCACGCTTGCCAACACGCCGGATGACGGTTCGCCAGCGAATGAAATCCCTGATGAACCTGATAGGTGCAACAAGCAGAAATATTGCCACCTGCCGGGCGATAGAAGCCACGCCTGTACGCAAGCGTTTTGCCGTGGCCAGTGCAAAAAGGCCGAGTGAGATTATGGCGATGGAAATAGAAAGCCCGGTGATGTCCTCCAGGAGGGGAGCAAGCCCGATGATCAGCAGCGTAAGTCTGATTGCCAACGCCCCGCCCTTTGCTGGCGCTGGGTTGGCGATAATGATTGCAGTTGCAAGCAGCACGGCCAGAATCAGCAGCGACACCCCGACATATTGGTCAAAAAGCAGAAAATCAGCGGCGGCGGTCAGGAAAAGGGCAAGTCCCATTCGCGTTGGAAAACTCGGTTGGAGTGTTCTGGATGTGATCATGTTTTGTGACCCTTGGCATCGCTGCGGTTAACCGGCGGATTGGATGGGGCTCTGAATGGGAGGATTGTGGCGCCAGAGAGTGGTGTTGGCGGATCGACAAGCCACCACCCATCGGAGAGAAGTCGTGAAGGCAAAGAGTATTTGATGTGATGAATGGGTTCTGAGGGCGTTTGCATGCGGACTTTGTGCTTGCGAACAAAGGACGGCCTGTGTTGCGGTGGAGGAGAATTTCAGCAGTTTCGTGCAGAAATTGTGCAGGCGTGTTGAAGTGATGGTTCCAACAATCAGCCTGTGTCGAGCGAGTTGAAGAAATCCGCTGTCAAGATGTGGCAAGAGGGAGAGTGTTTGCAGCCATCAGTAGCAACTTATTAACCTTCATTTTCTATTCGATAAGGCAAGTTTACGAGCAACATCCAATCGCTTCGCTTGCAGGTATCATGCGTATTCCAAGAACAAATTTCTCAATGAAGTCAGATGATTACGTAGACGAGTATGGCGATGTGAACGAATCGCCTGCGTCTGTACCAGCACCTGTGGCCGCAAAACCCTACGTGCCGGAACCAGCACCGGCACCGGTTCAACGCCAAGCGGCTCCCAGCGCGCGCGCTACGGCGCCTTCACCTTACGAGCCGGTATCGACAAGACGCTCCGTTGAAGCGCCTGCTTTAGCCACGCCAAGTGCAGTAACGCGCGCCCCGATGCGGGCGGCCGTTACCCTTGAACCTGATACGGACCCGTCTGCACCTATTTCCAAGCGGATGTTCTCGCTCTCTGCCAATGTACGGTTCACGCGCACACCGGATGCAGTCTTGAACAAGCATCGCAACGGAACAGAAAACACGCTGCCTGCTGTTAAGGCGGCGCCTGTGCCTGCCGTCAAGACAGACAAATCCATTGCCGCGCCAAAAACGCCAATGGAGCCAGCGCGTGCATCTGCGAATGTCTCGCCTGAAAAGAAGACCGTCACGCCAAATGTCGCTGTTGAGAAGGCCCCTGCCCCAATTGAGGCTAGCCTGCTTCGCGGGCCGGCATTTCCTGCAAGCTATGCCACACCCGTAGTGACCCATGCTCCGATCGTTCGCGAGAGCCGGCCCAGCCTGCAGGTGGCTGGCGCGCAGTCCGTGCCGCACAAATCCGGACCACTTGACTATCTCTCGGATTTTGCATTCTGGGAATCGATGGAATTTTCCGGCGGTGTTGCCCCGATCCCCGCTGCGTCCGCATCGCAGGCCGTGCGCAAAATTGCGCCAGATGCCATCACAGCCCTGTTCCGCGTGGTCGAACTGCGCCAGTCGCATCAACCAGACGCCGCAATGGCGGTGCCTGCAACGCCCATGCCATTGCCTGTCGCCCCCATTGTTCCGGTCGCGCCGAAGGTTGTTGAGCCTGCTGTGCCATTGCATCAGCCAGAACCCGTCATTGAAAAAGCGGTGATTGTAGAACCGATCATCGTAGCACCGGAACCGTTGGTTGCGGCTGTTGTGGAAACTGCACCAGCTCCGCAGCTTGCAGTAGCGGTCGAAGAGAAGCCGTCGCGCCTTCAGGTAACGGTTCGTCAGGAGCAGCCCGCTATCGTTCCCGCACGTCTCACACCGCTACCGGTCCAGTCCTATGGCGAAACCTATGAACGCCCGCCGCTGTCCCTGTTGCAGGAACCGGCAGAACGTACGGAAGTGGTCATAACGCAGGAAGCGCTGGAACAGAATGCCGGGCTTCTAGAGAGTGTGCTGGAGGATTTCGGCATACGCGGCGAGATTATTCATGTGCGCCCCGGCCCAGTGGTCACACTTTATGAATTCGAGCCCGCACCCGGGATCAAGTCTTCGCGTGTCATTGGCCTTGCTGACGATATCGCCCGTTCCATGTCTGCCTTGTCGGCTCGTGTTGCGGTAGTACCAGGACGCAATGTCATTGGTATCGAATTGCCGAACGCGATCCGCGAAACCGTATATTTCCGCGAGATGATCGCATCAGCGGATTTCACGAGCACCAAACTCAAGCTGGCGCTTTGCCTTGGTAAGACCATTGGCGGTGAACCTGTGATTGCCGAGCTTGCGAAAATGCCTCATCTGCTGGTGGCCGGTACAACCGGTTCGGGCAAGTCTGTCGCCATCAACACGATGATCCTCTCGCTGCTCTACCGGCTGACACCGGAAGAATGCCGCTTGATCATGGTCGATCCAAAAATGCTGGAACTGTCGATTTATGATGGCATTCCGCACCTGCTGACCCCTGTCGTAACAGACCCCAAAAAGGCCGTTATGGCGTTGAAATGGGCAGTGCGGGAGATGGAGGACCGCTACCGGAAGATGTCGAAACTTGGCGTGCGCAACATTGACGGCTTCAATGCCCGTGCCGCGCAAGCCAAGGAAAAAGGTGAGACGGTGATGTGTACTGTCCAGACCGGCTTCGACAAGGGAACCGGCGAGGCCATTCATGAGCAGGAAGCTCTCGATCTGACGCCGATGCCTTATATAGTGGTCATTGTCGACGAAATGGCCGACCTGATGATGGTGGCGGGCAAGGACATTGAAGGCGCTATTCAGCGGTTGGCCCAGATGGCACGCGCTGCCGGTATCCATCTGATCATGGCAACACAGCGCCCGTCGGTCGATGTTATCACCGGTACGATCAAGGCGAACTTCCCGACCCGCATCTCGTTTCAGGTGACATCGAAGATCGACAGCCGCACCATTCTCGGTGAACAGGGCGCCGAACAGCTGCTCGGTCAGGGCGATATGCTGCACATGGCAGGTGGCGGACGGATTTCCCGTGTACACGGACCCTTCGTTTCTGACGAGGAAGTCGAGCGTGTCGTGGCGCACCTGAAAGCACAGGGCCGTCCTGACTATCTCGATACGGTTACTGCCGATGAGAGTGAAGAGGAAGAACCTGAAGCCGAAACCGGCGGAGCCGTCTTCGACAAGGGCGCTGTTGCGGCTGAAGATGGCAATGAACTCTATGACCAGGCGGTTAAAGTGGTTATGCGGGACAAGAAGTGCTCGACCTCCTACATCCAGCGCCGTTTGCAGATCGGCTATAACAGAGCTGCATCGCTGGTGGAACGCATGGAAAAGGAAGGGCTGGTCGGACCGTCCAACCATGTAGGCAAGCGGGAAATTCTCTCGCACAGCCGGGATAATGCACCATTCGCCAACAGCGATATGCCGGACTAATTTTCAACGTAAAAGACGCAAGTGCCCTTGCGTCTCCACCGCCGCTATGTCATGACGCGCGTCCTTGATTTGGGCGCGCTGTGTCCATTCGACGGGCCCTGTCCCGATTTCTGACATTCATGGCATAAAGGAGCGCGGCAATGGCTCAGGCGCTGGGTTTCGACTTTGGCACGACCAACACGGTTTTGGCATTGGCGAATGGAACAACGACACGCTCATTGTCATTCACCAATGCGACCGGCACGGCCGACAGCATGCGCACGGCGCTGTCCTTCATGAAAGACCCTGTTGCCGGTGCAGCGGCGTTGAAGGTTGAAGCGGGGCATGCGGCAATCCGCCAGTTCATCGATAATCCCGGCGAAAGCCGCTTTTTGCAGTCCATCAAGACATTTGCCGCAAGTGCGCTCTTTCAAGGCACTTTGATTTTTGCCAAGCGCCATACGTTTGAAGATCTGATGGAAATTTTCGTGCGGCGGTTAAAGACCTATGCCGGCGATGAATGGCCAGGCGATGTCAAACGTATTGTTACAGGCAGGCCAGTGCATTTTGCCGGTGCCAATCCCGATCCGGCACTGGCAACCGCGCGCTATAATGAGGCGCTCACCCGTTTTGGCTTTCCTGAAATCCACTATGTGTATGAACCAGTGGCCGCAGCATTTTATTTCGCCCAAAATCTCAAGGCTGATGCGACCGTTCTTGTAGCGGATTTCGGGGGTGGCACGACCGACTATTCGCTCATCCGTTTTGAGAAGAAGGCCGGTAAACTCAGCGCAACGCCAATCGGTCATTCCGGTGTCGGCATTGCAGGGGATCATTTTGACTCCCGGATGATCGACAGCATTGTCGCGCCGCAAATCGGCAAGGGAAGTTATTTCAAGAGCTTCGACAAGACACTCGAAGTGCCCTCCTCCTACTACGCCAATTTCAGCCGCTGGAACCAGCTTTCCATCTTCAAGACAACACGAGAGTTTTCCGAGTTGAAAAAACTGGTCCGTTCCAGCCTTGAGCCGGAGAAGCTCGAGGTTTTCGTTGATCTCGTCGATCACGATGAAGGCTATCCACTCTATCAGGCCGTTTCGGCAACCAAGATGGCGCTGTCTACAGCTGAGGAGGCGGAGTTCAACTTTGAACCATTGGGACGTGGTGGTCGAAAGATGATCAAGCGCAGCGACTTCGAAGAGTGGATTGCGGCTGATCTGACGCGTATTGAAGGCGCGCTTGACGATGTTCTTGAGAAGACCAACACAGCGGTGGGTGATATCGACAAGGTCTTCCTGACCGGGGGTACGTCCTTTGTCCCGGCGGTCCGGCGCATATTCACCGAACGCTTTCCGCAGGACAAAATCGAAAGTGGCGGCGAGCTGCTTTCGATCGCGCATGGGCTAGCGCTCATTGGAGAACGCGACGACATTCCGCAATGGACCGCCTGATCTGGTCAGGCGACGGCCTTTTAGGGCTGGATATCAGATATCAAACTTCTTCCAGAGCGACGTCTTTTGAGCCGTTTCTGGAGAACGTTCAGCATTATTGCAGAAGGTCAGCAGGGTTTTATCATCAACCCGCTGGTTGATTTCTGCCTTTGCAGTGAAAGCTGTCACTGTGAAAGTATCCGGCCATTCGGACTCATATCCAACGGCGGTTGTCGCAACCAGCGCTGCGCACAGTGCCAGGCTCAACAGGTAAATCCGCCCGAGATTCTTTGGTCCTTCCGTCCGTTCTGTTACATATTCCGGTTCGCGATCGACATTGCCTCTATGCATGATGAATCTCCGGATAGTTTTAAAGCGTTGAATGCAGCTTATTCAGTTTGAAGGGCCGCCAGAAATACGGACGCAATAGAGGCAAGTTTTTGACCGATGCGAACACATCAAAATCAACTCTTATTGATTGGAATAATGGAGTAAATTTTAACGGTTTTCCCACCCTCTGGCTGGGAACCCGGATCAAAATTGCCGTGCTTGTTCGTGGTCAGGCCGGGAGATTGTGCGCTTTGCGCGCCATGAGGCATTCCGGATCGCCGGGCATGCAGGAACGGCACACTTCGGGGCGTACATCGTAAATGCCGCAAGCTGTGGTCTTGCCGATCTCGCCCGTTAATGCGGAGCAGCGAACACCGATGCAGCGCATGCCGCTTTCGTCGCTGGCCACATATTTGGCGGGAATAAGCGCAAGCTGCTCGTCATCCTCGACGGAGAATCTCGGCCACTGCGATGAGTAGCAGCAACAGGCGCCGCAGGTCTGGCAATCATAAATCTCGCCTGCATTCATGCGTTTTATTTGCCCTTGCGTTTGCGTGCAGGCGTCTTGGACGTTGCATTGAACAGATCACTATCGCCTGTCGCGGCATCAACAGCCGAACCTGCCACGTTCTGTTCGACCTTCTCAGGCTTGGGTGCCTTTGCTGGTGCCGGACGCTCGCTTGTCGCAGGGTCCTTGGCGGTAAATTTGATAGCCATGGTTCAATCCTTTCATATTCGCCCTGATGAGCGATACGGATTGCCAGTGCAGGCCGTCAGCGCAGGAAGGGAGCCGTTGTTTACCCCGTATGAACCACGGATACTAGGCTTGAGGCCCATTTATCTGGGGAAGCGGCATAAGACCATCGGCGAATAACTACGATACGGCCATGAGCTTTTTCGCCTTGGCGATAGGTGCCTGAGCCAGAAGGTCCTTCTTGCGAAACGAGTCGACGATGGCTGTCAGCGTCATTGTTCCGGCTGCGACCAGATCAAAAGATTTATTAAGCCGCATCCATTCGGACAGCAGTCCACTCATCGCACTTTGTAGTGAGCGTGCTGCAATTTCGGGTCGCCATTCGCTTGAAAGCATTCCGCGCTTCTTGGCAAGTGTTGTCAAACGCAAGAGCATCTGATGGACCTCTTCGTTGAGCGTGCGAAGCCGTTCCAGAACTTGAGCCATCTCGCCTACATATTCGCAGCGCTGGGTGATGATGGTGAAAACACGCTGCTTGCGCTGATCTCCCGCGAAATTCTCAAGGCAGAAAATACCGGCATCCAGAGCAATATCGAGAGGATTGCCGACCTCACAATGAAATGCCTTGGTCAGCAGGTCATCCTGCGGGAGCCGTACCCGCTCGACCACTTCCTGATAGAGTTCGATCTTGTCCTTGAAATGGAAATAAATAGCGCCACGCGTAACACCTGCATGCGCGGCAATCTGATTGAGTGTCGACTGATTGACACCATGTTCCAAAAAGACCGCTTCCGCAGAATCCAGAATGGATTCACGCGTTTCTCCGGCCTCGGCTTTGGTCCTGCGCATAACGCCTCCTTCGCTCGGGTGATCCCTCCTGGGGAAGCCGGAACATCGTCCGTCAGTTATGATCCCGCGGCCCTTGTCGTACCGCCGGTTCGATAACCCAAACGTGATCGCGTCCGGTCTATTTTCGGACACAATATCACGCTTTCGTATATTTACAATCACGGATGTATGTTTGTACATGCGCCCAGATATTCCTCGGACAAGCGAATCCTCCCAATGACTTTGCTCGGCACCCGTTTCCTTCCCCTTATTGTTCTTACAAGCATGACACTGGCATTCAGTTTGCCGGCTAATGCTCAACAGGCTGGCGGCAAGGCCCCTCCCCCACCGCAGGTAACGGCAGTTGCCGTTCATCCGGAGGAAGTGGACCTTTCCTACCAATATGCCGCACGCATCACAGCCTATCGCGATGTACAGGTGCGCGCCCGTGTCGGCGGTATACTTATGAAGCGCAATTTCGTTGAGGGCTCAGAGGTCAAGGCAGGTGAGCTGCTCTTCGAGATCGATCCTGCTCCTTACGAGGCAGAACTCGCCCGTGTGCAGGCCCAGTTGCAACAGGCGCAGGCACAATATGCACAATCCGTTCGTGACGCTGATCGTGCCCAGACGCTGGTGGATCAGAAAGTCCAGAGCACGGCAGCCCGCGATACGGCAATGTCTACGCGAGATCTCAACGCTGCTGCGGTTGCGGCGGCTAAAGCGCAGGTGAGAACAGCTGAACTCAACCTGCAATACACGAAGGTCACTGCGCCCATCAATGGCGTGACAAGCCGCGAGCAGGTTTCGGAAGGCAGTCTTATTGGCACGGATGCCTCTTCAAGCCTGCTGACTTCGATTACCCAGACCGACCCTGTTTATATCAACTTCTCCTTCACGGACACGGAAGCCGCCGAAATCCGCCGTCTGCTTGACGAGCGTAAGGCCAAGGGACTGGAAGCCAACAAGCTTTCGGTCAAGCTCTCCTTTGGCGATGGGACTGTCTATAATCATTTCGGTACAATAGACTTTACCTCCAGCAGCCTTGATCTGGAAACGGGTACGCTGGGCGTGCGCGCCATTATCGACAATCCGGATCGGCGTCTCCTGCCGGGGCAGTTTGTCCGCGCGACGGTCACTGGTGTGACTGTCAATGACACGATTGTCATCCCTGAAGCTGCGCTGATGCAGGGGCCTAAAGGCCAGTTTGTCTATGTGGTAAACAATGAGGGCAAGGCAGAAGTTCGCCCCCTCAATCTTGGTCAGCAAGTCGCCAAAGGCTGGATTGTCTTATCCGGTCTTAATGCCGGTGATCGTGTGGTCACAGAAGGTGTCATCAAGGTCAAGCCCGGTCAGGCCGTTGCAGCGACCGATACTGTCAAACAGGCTCTGGTGACCCAATGAACCGTTTCTTCATTGACCGGCCGGTTTTCGCGGCCGTCATATCGATTATCATCGTCCTGGCAGGTATTGTTGCGATCCGGGTCCTTCCGATCGCTCAATATCCGGAGTTGACGCCGCCGCAGGTGGTTGTCAGCGCCAACTATCCGGGCGCCAGTGCCGAAACAATCGCGCAAACCGTTGCATCGCCGCTTGAACAGCAGATCAACGGCGTCGAAAACATGCTCTATATGCAGTCAACGAATTCGGCCAGTGGCCAGATGCAGCTGACGGTGACATTCGCACTCGGCACCAATGCCGATCAGGCGACAATCAACGTTAACAACCGCGTACAGCGTGCCACATCGACCCTGCCGCAGGACGTGACCCGTCAGGGTGTGACAGTTGCCAAGCGCTCTACATCCATTCTTGGCCTCGTGGCCATGTATTCCGAGGGTGGCCAGTTTGACCGCACCTATATCGGCAATTATGCCCTGCTTAACGTGGTCGATGATCTGAAGCGTATTCCGGGTGTCGGTGATGCGCAGGTTCTCGGCAATCCGAACTATTCCATGCGTATCTGGCTGCGCCCGGACAAGCTGGCGCAATATAATTTGACCCCGACGGATGTCGCCACCGCCGTTCGCGAACAGAATTCCCAGTTTGCTGCTGGCAAGTTCGGTGATCAGCCTGATCCGCAGTCGAATGCTTTCACCTATTCCGCCACAACGATGGGCCGCCTGCCCGATGCCAAGGCTTTCGAGAACATTATCCTGCGCTCCTCTCCAAACGCAGCAACCTTGCGGCTGGGTGATGTCGCCAGAGTAGAGTTGGGCGCGCAAAGCTATGCGGTGGACAGCAAGCTCAACGGCACGCCCGCCATACCAATTGCGGTCTACCTGCAGCCGGGCGCCAATGCGCTCAACACCATGGACGCTGTGCGCTCCCGTATGGATGAGCTGAAAGCCGCTTTCCCCACGGGCATGGATTATTCGATCCCTTACAACACGACCAAATTCATTCAGGCATCCATCGATGAGGTTGTCACGACATTCATCGAAGCGATTATCCTCGTCGTTCTCGTGGTCTTTATCTTCCTGCAGAACTGGCGGGCGACACTTATCCCCGTTATTGCCGTGCCGATCTCTATTATCGGCACGTTTGCAGGCATGTATGTCCTGGGCTTTTCGATCAACCTCTTGACGCTCTTCGGTCTCGTTCTGGCGATCGGTATTGTGGTCGATGACGCGATTGTGGTTCTGGAGAACGTCGAACGCATCATGTCGACGGAAAAGCTGCCGCCGCGTGAGGCAGCGATCAAGGCGATGAGCGAAGTGACCGGTCCTGTCGTTGCCATCGTGCTGGTGCTCTGCGCCGTGTTCGTGCCTGTCTCCTTCATGGGCGGGCTTGCAGGTGCAATGTACAAGCAGTTTGCTGTCACGATTGCCATGTCGGTGACAATCTCCGGCATTGTCGCGCTATCACTGACACCCGCACTCTGCGGCCTCATTCTGAAACCCGGCCACCACGAACCGGCCCTCCCCTTCCGTATGTTCAACCGGGCGTTTGAGCGCATAGCATCGGGCTATACTTCTGGCGTGCGGTTCCTGATCAAGCGGGTGGCCATTGGCCTGACCTTGTTTGCCTTCCTGATCGGCGGCACGGCTTACATGTTCTACAAAATACCGGGTTCACTGGTGCCTGATGAAGATCAGGGTGTGCTCTTGAGCGTTGCGGTGCTTCCGCCCGCGGCGTCGCTGACGCGAACCAAAGCTGCGATGGAACAATCATCACAGAATTTGGCCAAGCACCCTGCCGCCGAGAACGTCTTTGCCATTGCTGGTTTTGATCTTCTCTCCGGTGGTCAGAAGTCCAATGCAGGTACAACCTTCCTTACCCTCAAGGATTGGAGCCAGCGCAAGACGCCGGAACTCGATTCCCGCAATATGGCCGGTCCCATCATGGGCATGAATGCCGGGATCAAGGACGCCATGATCCTTGCGTTCAATCCACCACCTATTCAGGGTCTGAGCACGACAGGCGGCTTTGAATTATATGTGCAGAACCGTGCGGGCAGTGATGTGGCCAAGCTGACAGATGCCACTAACAAAATCGTGGAAGCAGCGTCCAAACGGCCTGAGCTTACCAGTGTAAGAACAACATTCGATGCGAACGTGCCGCAGTATCAGCTGGACCTCGATCGCGACAAGGCCAAGGCTCTCAACGTTCCCATCAATTCTGTCTTCGATGCGATGCAGGCGTCTTTCGGT
The DNA here is from genome assembly GCF_020731415.2 of Phyllobacterium sp. T1293. Classification (NCBI taxonomy): domain Bacteria; kingdom Pseudomonadati; phylum Pseudomonadota; class Alphaproteobacteria; order Hyphomicrobiales; family Phyllobacteriaceae; genus Phyllobacterium; species Phyllobacterium meliloti. The sequence goes on from NZ_CP088276.1 coordinate 402,302, forward strand.
AGCCTTTATGTGAATGACTTCACACTCTATGGCCGTAATTATCAGGTCAATCTGCAGTCGGAAGCGGATTTCCGCCGCACACCTGATGACCTCCGGCAGGTGTTTGTGCGTGCCGATTCCGGCAGCATGATCCCGCTCAGCGCTCTTGTAACGGTAAAGCGTATAGTCGGCCCGGATCAGCTTGAGCGGTTCAACGCCTTCAGTGCTGCCAAGGTGACGGGTAATCCGGCTCCGGGTTACACTTCGGGCGATGCGATCAAGGCTATGCAGCAAGTCGCCAAGGAAACGCTGCCTGAGGGCTTCCAGATTGCGTGGACCGGTTCTTCCTTCCAGGAATTGGCGACGAGCGGCACCGGTTCGCAGGCGATGATTTTCGGCATCATCATGGTGTTCCTGATCCTTGCTGCACAGTATGAAAAGTGGAGCTTGCCGCTCGCGGTTATTATGGCGGTGCCCTTTGCGCTCTTCGGTGCTCTTGCTGCAACCATGCTGCGTGGGCTGACCAATGACGTCTACTTCCAGATTGGCATGGTGACACTGATAGGGCTTGCGGCGAAGAACGCGATTTTGATCGTGGAGTTTGCGGTACTGAAACGTCAGGAAGGTTTTTCGGCTGCGGAGGCTGCCATTGAGGCGGCGCGGCTACGTTTCCGGCCGATTGTCATGACTTCGCTTGCGTTCATCCTTGGTGTTGTACCTCTTGCGATCAGCTCCGGTGCAGGTTCGGCAAGCCGTCACGCCATCGGTACGGGCGTTATCGGCGGTATGCTTGCCGCAACATTTATTGCGACTTTCTTCATTCCAATGTTTTACCGGCTCATTGCTTGGAAAGACCCGGGTAAGAAGAAATCATCCCTGCCCGATGCGCAACCCGCTCCGGCCCCGGCCGAATAATCATCGAACCCCCTCCCCTCCTCCAAGGTTGAGGGGGTTCCGCTTTCTGGGGCTATGGATCAACTCCTGCTTAGGCGCTAAGAATGAGACTGGCGGCTACAGGAGGAAATAATGGCTGTTCGACGCATTGTGCCAAATCTCGCAGCAAATGATCCGGAGCTTGCCAGAAAGTTTTATGAAGACCTGCTTGATCTCAAGGTCGTCATGGATCATGGGTGGATACTGACATTTGCTTCTGATGCCACGTCCCGACCTGAGATAAGTGTGGCGAGCGAGGGTGGCTCAGGCACTCCCCTCCCCGCTCTTTCCATTGAGGTGGATAATGTTGATGCTGTTTATCAACGGGCAAAGGCTGCCAGGTTGGAGATTCCCTACGATATCACTGATGAACCGTGGGGTGTCCGCCGCTTCTATGTCCGTGATCCCTTTGGAAACGTTGTGAATATTCTCTCACATGGGTAAGCGTTAGTTTCGTATTAACCAATTAACAATTTGATTTTACATAATAATATATCTCATACGGTCATATCGGCGGGGTTACTTTCCACTAGGAAGTCAATGAACGCACGGATACGCGCAGCCATATGTTCGTGTCCGGCAAAGACCGCATGGATAAATTCGATATCTTCCGGATTATAATCCTCCAGAACCGGCACAAGCGCGCCGGCATCGAGATCTCTTTGCACGTGGAATTGACCAATACGTGCGAGCCCAAGCCCGGCAATTGCCAGTTGCCGCACGCTCGAACCATTATTGGCTTTAAAATTACCCTTTACCGCTATCGGGCGAATACGTCCCTCGCCCGGATAGCGAAAAGCCCACTCATCCATGCTGCGGCGAAAGTTGAATGTCAGGCAGTTATGCCACGCCAGTTCGTCGGGTGTCTGCGGTGTGCCATGCCGGGCAAGATAATCAGGAGCGGCAACAACAACGCGGCGGCTCTCGCCGAGTTTGCGCGCCTTCAAACCCGAATCGCGCATGGGACCGGTGCGGATGGCAACGTCGGCGCGCTCTTCAATAATGTCAATAACGCCATCGGACAGTGAGAGATCAAGCTCCACATTCGGATAGCGTGCGAGGAACGCCGGGACAAGCGGGACGATATAACGCGTGCCGAAACCAACCGATGAATTGACCCGAAGGAGACCACGCGGAACTGCAGCACCACCTGAGGTCATGAGCCGTTCTGTTTCGTCGATTTCGGCGATGATGCGAACCGCGCGCTGGTGATACGCCTCGCCTTCCGGTGTCAATTGCAGCGCCCGCGTCGATCGAACCAGCAAACGTGTGCCAAGACGTTCTTCGATCCGTGTAATCAACTTGCTGATTGCCGATGGTGACAGGTTGAGCCGTTCACCGGCAGCCGTGAAACTGCCGCGCTCTACGGCCTCCACGAAGACCTCCATCTCGCCTGCCCGGTTGTTCATGCGAAACACCTCAATCGACTATGTGAATTCAATTCACAGACCTTAGTTTATTTTACTGCATTATAACAGCAATGGGTTTGCGCCATATGTCGATCAACAGGGCGCACAGGAAGCGCCTCCGTCAATAGAGCTGTTCGCTCGCGATCCAAGTACGGGAGTAGCACTCCATGTCAAAGCAGTATTCGTCCCTCGATCTTATTCGAAAGCCAGGCACAATCACGCTCGGCATAGAATTGCCACTGGATAATGACTGGGCGCCGGAACGTGAAACAAGAAGGATTGCCGAAGGTCGTCCCTTTGGTGTTCCCGATTTACGTCTGTATCCGGAACTCGTTCAGCAGGTTGATCGCTCTGGTTTTTCCGCCGTGTGGATGCGTGATGTCCCGGTATTTGATCCGAATAATTTCGGCGATGCTGGATCAGTCTATGATCCGTTCGTCAATCTGGGCTTTCTCGCCGGTATAACCCGGAATGTTGCCCTTGGAACGGCGGCAGTTGTTCTGCCCCTGCGCCATCCAATGATGGTTGCGAAGGCGGCAGCTTCCGTTGACGTGCTTTCCGGCGGACGCCTGATCCTCGGTGTTGCTTCTGGCGACAGGCCGGTCGAATATCCCCTGCTCGGGCTTGATTTTGAAAGCCGCGGCGATGCCTTTCGCGATGCAGTCGCCTATTTGCGTGCGGCGTGGCAATCCAATGGCCTGCCGGTTGGCCGTGGACAACTGGAGCCCGCACTTGATCTGCTGCCGAAGCCACCGCGTGGCAATATTCCAATGATCATTGCTGGACAAGGACGCCAGACACCGGAGTGGATTGCAGATGAGATGGACGGCCGCTTCGTTTATCCGAACGGTATTGAACGACTTGCCGCTCAGGCGAGTGATTGGCGCACCGCCCGCGCGGCAAACAGCATTTATGACGGTGCGTTTATCAGCGCTTTCCATCTGGATCTTGCGGAGAATGCCAACGAACCCGCCACACCTCGCCGGTTTGGCGCACGGCTTGGCCGCAACGCATTCATTGAGCATTTGCACAACCTCAATGCCATTGGCGTCGACCATCTGGCATTGCTGCTGCGGCCGTCGCAGCGCCCTTTGAACGAAGTTATCGACGAATTGGCGCGCGAGGTCCTGCCCCAGTTCAATCAATCCCCATCCGCCCTTCAGACAGCGGCCGAATAACACAGGAGAATATTATGCATTTTGTAACAACCAATGGAGCCTCCATTCCCGCTTTGGGTTTTGGCACATTTCGTATGCCGGGAGCCGATGTGTTGCGCATGGTGCCGCACGCTTTGAAACTTGGTTTTCGCCACGTCGATACGGCCCAGATTTATGGCAATGAAGCTGAGGTCGGCGAAGGCATCGTCAAGTCAGGTATTGCACGCAGTGACGTCTTCCTGACGACCAAGGTCTGGGTTGAGAATTATCGACGGGATACATTCCTCGCCTCGGTCAATGAGAGCTTGAAGAAACTGAAAACAGATCACGTCGATCTGCTCCTATTGCATTGGCCCAACACCGTGGTGCCGCTTGCCGAGCAGATTGGTGCGCTGAACGAGGTCAAGGCGGCAGGCAAAGTCCGTCACATTGGCGTGAGTAACTTCAGCACGGCGCTAATGGCCGAAGCCATTGCATTAAGCGATGCGCCACTGGTGACCAATCAGGTGGAGTACCATCCTTATCTCAATCAGAGACCGGTGATTGCCGCAGCGCGTGAGGCAGGCATGTCCGTCACTGGCTATTACGGCATGGCCGATGGCGCTGTCTTTGAAGACGCGGTTCTTAGTGATATCGCTGTGCGTAACGGCAAGACCGTTGCTCAGATTGTTCTGCGCTGGCTGGTACAGCAGGAGGGTGTCATTGCCCTGTCAAAGACCGTGGGTGAGGCCCGTGCTGCTGAGAATCTTGCTATATTCGATTTCGTTCTTAGTTCGGATGATATGAAAGCAATTCACGCTCTGGCCCGAACCGATGGCCGCATAGTCAGCCCCAACGGCCTTGCTCCGGTCTGGGACAACGCAGTGTAAACGGGCCGCGTAAAGCGCCATCACCTCCGACGTCAATCTGGCATCACCTCCGTTGCATTCGTAACGGAGGTGAAATGGTATGGAAGTCGATATATCATCATTGGAGGGCGATTCGGTTCGACGAACGTGATTTGTGAATGCGTGGATCGCCAAATTTCGGTGTTGTACGTGTACAACTTACGCGAAGCTCAGCACGGCGGTTGGGATTGGGGGCAGGAGGGCAAGGTCGCTTAAACTAAACTGCAGCTAAGTTGTACGCGTACAACCGTTGTCTGCCTCGTCTCTCGAAATTGCACTTAACTGTTGGTTAACCTAAAACAGTTTGCCACTAAAAGAGAATCTCTCCATATTATAATCAGCGCATATTTTTAAAGTTTGGACGAAAATGCGCAGATGAGAGGTTGGAGATGCTTGATCAGAACCCGGCAGGTGCGCCCGCAACGACGTTGCGGTCGTTGATTGCATCTGACGCTGAAGATTTGGCGCGTCAGCTGCAAGCTCATCAATCGCGCATTTTTCCGCCGACAGCGCAGAAAACAATCCGGATGTTTACGCCCGCAGAGGCTGCCGATTTTATCGGTATTCACGAAGGGTATCTGCGCCAGATCGTGGCCGATGGTCATGGCCCGGCACCGCAGTCGAACGGACGCAGGCTTTATTCTGTCAATGATCTGGAAGAGCTGCGCCGTCTGCTTGACGCCAATGGCAAGAGTGCTGCGAAATATGTGCGGCATCGCCGGGATGGCGAAAAGCTGCAAATCATTTCGATCATGAATTTCAAGGGCGGTAGCGCGAAGACCACGACCTCAGCGCATCTGGCCCAGTATCTGGCACTGCGCGGCTATCGTGTGCTTGCCATTGATCTTGATCCTCAGGCGTCGCTCTCGGCCATGTTTGGCCACCAGCCGGAACTTGATGTCGATCAGAACGAGACGTTGTACGGCGCAATTCGCTATGGTGCTGAGCGCCGCCATATCACTGAAATCGTTCGGGCAACGTACACGCCAAACCTGCACATCATTCCGGGTAATCTGGAATTAATGGAGTTTGAGCACGAAACACCAAAGGTTCTTGCTGACAGGCGACCTGATACGATGTTTTTCTCCCGTATCGGCGAATGTCTTGCGGATATTGAATCTGCTTATGATGTGGTCATTCTCGATTGCCCACCGCAGTTGGGGTTTCTTTCGCTTTCAGCGCTTTGTGCGGCAACGGCAATTTTGATCACCGTTCATCCACAGATGCTTGACGTCATGTCCATGTCGCAGTTCCTGCACATGACCAGCGATCTCCTTGCTGTGGTCGAAAACGCAGGCGGCAAAACCGAATATGACTGGATGCGCTATTTGATTACGCGTTTCGAGCCTAATGACGGCCCGCAAAATCAGATGGCCGGCTTTATGCGGTCAATTTTCGGTAATCGTGTTCTTGAAAGTGAGATGTTGAAGTCCACGGCGATTTCCGATGCCGGTTTGACCAAACAAACTCTTTATGAGGTGGACCGTTCGCTGTTTACGCGCGGTACCTATGACCGGGCTTTGGAAAGCCTGACGCTCGTTAATGGTGAAATTGAAGAATTGCTCCGTAGAACGTGGGGAAGGAAATAACCCATGGCACGTAAAAACCTGTTTGAAATGACGCCTGAAAGCGACGAAGCAGAATCTGCAGCGCCCGTGAGGACAACGCTGGGACGGCCGCTGCTTGGTCTTGACCGCCCTTTGCGGCCTGCAAGCCCTGTAGGGGCCATATCGCAGTCGCTCGATGGTATTTCCGCCAAGGCACAGCGGGCTGACGAAATTGAAAAGCGCCTTGCAGAAGGGCAGGCGATCATTGAGCTTGACCCTTCCCTTGTGGACGCTTCTTTCGTTGTTGATCGTCTCGGTGTTGATGCCGATGATCAATCAGGCCTGGTTGTACAGATCCGCGAACATGGACAACAGGTTCCCATTCTGGTGCGTCCGCATCCTGAAAGGGAAGGGCGGTTTCAGGTTGCCTATGGGCATAGGCGCTTGGCGGCCGTTAAAGAGATCGGCGGCAAGGTCAAGGCAGTTGTACGTGACCTTACCGACGAGCAGCTGATTGTTTCGCAGGGCCAAGAGAACAACTCACGCACTGATCTGTCGTTTGTCGAGCGCTGCTATTTCGCTGCAAAGCTGGAGACCAAGGGCTTTAACCGTGAGACGATCATGTCATCGCTCGGCGTCGATAAGGCGGCATTATCGCGCATGATCGCTCTTGTTAAGCGCATCCCATCGCCCTTGATTGAAGCGATTGGCCCAGCACCAGCGTTCGGGCGGCAGCGCTGGGCTGAGATCGCCGACATGCTCGAAGATAAATCGAAGCGCGCGCGAGCGCTGAAACACATCGATGATGCGGATTTTCTTGCTGCGAAAAGCGATGCACGCTTCCAAATCATCTTCGATCTCATGAAAATTACCAAAGATAAGCCGCGGGTAACGGCCTGGACTGCGCCAGATGGGACATCTCCGGCGAAGATCAAGGAAACCGATGCGGCACTTAGTATAGCATTCGACAAACGGATTGGTTCGCAATTTGGCGCTTTCGTTGAGCGCAAGCTGCTGACTTTGTTTGAAGAATTCCAGAAGGAAACAGGAGACTAGACACCGCAAAAGAAAAAAGCTCCCGAACGTTGCCGTCGCGGAAGCCCTTCTCACAGTGTGGTAACTTGAGAATCGCATTTCCGGGAATCAGTGTCAAGAGTAATTGGCGTCGTTTGGGCGAGCGGAGATCTTTTGCCTATTGAAAGGTAGAGGACGATGCAGTCGGGGAATGCATTCACGACGCCCTTTGGGCGGCGATCGCTGTCGCTTGGCATGCTGGCAACGCAGGCCAGCGCGATGGAGGTCGATCCAGAGGCTTCGGTCGACAAATGGAAACTGTTTCGCGCATTGTGCGAGGCAAGGGCGCTGATCGGGATTTCCGACCGGGCGCTGGTGGTGCTGAATGCGCTTTTGACGTTCTATCCGCACAATGAACTGAGTGAGACGAGCGGGCTGGTGGTGTTTCCATCCAATGCGCAACTGTCATTGCGCGCCCATGGCATGGCACCGGCAACCCTGCGCCGGCATTTGAGCGCGCTGGTGGAAACCGGCCTGATCTTTCGTAAAGACAGCCCCAATGGCAAGCGCTATGCGCGCAAGCCACGAACAGGGGCGACAGGGACAGGGGAGGGCGGTGAGGCATTTGGCTTCTCGCTGGCCCCGCTGGTGGTGCGCGCCCAGGAGTTCGAGGCGATGGCCGAAGACGTGCGCTCTGAACGGCTGCAGCTGAAGCTGATGAAGGAAAAGGTGACGCTGCTGCGCCGTGATATCGTCAAGCTGATCGAGCTTGGCTTTGAGGAAATGCCAGAAATCGACTGGAGCGGCCACTACACGGCGTTTCGCGCGGTGATGGATGATATTCCGCGCCAGGCAACGATCCGCGATCTGGAGCCAGTTGTGGACGGGCTTGAGTGCATCCAGCTGGAGATCTGCAAGTTGTTGCAGGATAAGCTGAATTTACGACAAACAAGCGCCAGAGAGTCTCATTCTGAGCGCCACAAACAAAATTCAAATACAAAATCCACTTCTGAACTTGAACCCGGCTTCAGAAAAACCCAAGGCCAAACCCACGTGCCAAACACTGCACCGGATGTGCCTGCTAAAACGACAGAGGTTGAAACAAGCAATACAGGATCAGAAAACCCTGACAGGGCAGGGCGGCTGGCGGCTGTGGCAACTGGCCCGGCGGGTCGTGCTGCGGTAGAACCCGCTGATTTGCCCGCCAGCGAGGCTTTTGCCTCCGCCTTTGATGCAAAGCCGGTTCCGCTCGGTCTTGTCCGTCAGGCTTGCCCCGATATAGCAGCCTATGCCAGGAACGGCCTTGCCAGCTGGTCCGAACTGATGGGCGCCGCCATTGTCGTGCGCTCCATGCTCGGTGTCAGCCCATCCGCCTACGAGGAAGCCTGCTCGGTGCTTGGCCAGGAAAACGCCGCCATCGCCATGGCCTGCATCCTGCAAAGGGCCGATCAGATCAATTCTGCCGGCGGTTATCTCAGATCTCTCACCGACAAAGCCGCAAACGGCGAATTCTCCGTCTGGCCCATGCTGCTTGCCCAGCTGCGCGCAAATGGCCAACACGTCAGAATTGTCAAAGAAAAGTGAGGGGGTGGCTCATACGCGAACAACCAACCAAAACTGCGCGGTCAGTCCTGTGCGGACGAAACCCATGGCCTATCCGGTATTGGGGCCACTGGAATATCGGCAATACCAACCCGAATTTTGCTGTTTTGTACAAACTAGAAAGTTATCAGAAAATGAACGTTTGAAAATGCCGATAAGGCGAAAACAGGGTGAACAGGAGAATGAAGCGGGAAAGCGGAAAGGGCAGAGGAGGCCGAAAACGTTGAACAAATACAGGGCTGTAGCGGCGAGTAGATGCGGGAAAATCATCAAGATTGGGCAAATGGGCGGACGGAGAGTGGGTTTCGGCGTTATAAGATAGCATAGTAGGTCCGTAACCCAAGAGTAATGAGGTATTAGTCCATAGCGAGGAAGCTATTATTATAATAAATTCTGAATAACAGAGATTATGTAATAAAATCAACGGTGATATGTCTATGCTGACTGCTGAAGCTCCTTCGAATTAAGCATAAGCCGGGGCAAATGTTGTCGCTGCGATGAGCTACCATTCATATACAACACGTATGCTCGCCATGTGCTCATCAGCGCAGTTCCGCCAATTGCTGAGCTAATGACGTCAAACGACCGGAATGGATCAAAATTGAACATTCAGCTTGGCATTAAAGCCGTGCTCTTGAGAGAGCGAGCCAATCTGACCTTGGTATGCGAGCCCGATCGACGCGTTCTCCATGAGATTGACGTTAATATCTGCTTCAAGAAGCGCGGTGTCTTTTGCAATTGGTGTGCCCATAACACTGAATACTTCACCGCCGCTGAAGGCCAATGTCGATGCCGGGCTTATATCGCCAAAGGCATGCCGCCAGCCAATGCCGCCGCGTACGGCCACGGGCACAGCACCAAACAGTAAATCGGTGGAAGTTCGCAATCCGAGTGTTGTAAAGGTGGCGCTGGTCGAACCGTTAGATCCACTCAACGCGGCTGCTTCGCCTTTTTCCCGGAACCCGTCCGCCCTCAGATGTACATAGGCCAGGTTGCCATATGGTTCGAACGATGTCTTGCCTATATCCATGCGGTAGGCAAGTTCACCGAAGGTCTGAAAGGTGCCGGCATCGTAGTCACTTGAAAGCCTATCGGAAAAGCCCGGAAGCGTGACTGATCTCTGGGTTTCCATGCGATGCCACGTATAGGCGAGACCAGTACGAAAACCGAGATTGCCGCGCTGCGTGCCAGCATAAAGACCGACATGATAGTTGTCGCTCGAACCGGACGATGCGCGTTCGTCTACGGTGAAGGACGTATGACTATAGCCAGCCAGAATACCGAGCCGCCATGTTTCGTCGACAAGGGCGTCGCCGCCTGCCAGAAAGCCTCCGGTCGAGCGATCGAGGCGGGCGGCATTACCGTTTCCGTCCATATGCCCCCACGCTCCGAAGCCGCGGCCCCAGACAGAGAACTTTTCGCTCGTTGCCCGGACGGCTTGAGATCCATCCGGTCCGTATGCCATCACAGGAAGGGGCGATGCTCCTACGCCATCGAATGCCGAACGAATGCGCTCATTCGCGGAATCGCGGATAAAATGGCTATCCTCTATAAGAGCGCCCCGTGCGGAAGCATGGACCTCGCCCGAGAGTTGGTTAAAGGCATTGCGCGATTCCTGGGTAGTCAGGAATAGAATGTGGTCGTGGATAGTATTGCCACCGCCGAGCGCTTCGCTTGCTGCCGCCACGGAGCGCTGATTGAAAGTGTTTGCCACATCGGCAAAACGCGTCGTCGAGCGCGTGGTATCCAGGAAGACATTTGTTGGATCGTAGACCAATCGGAAGTCGATGAAAGGCGAATCGTTGGCCAGCGCTCCAGTTAGCCCGCCATATATGCCGTTGACGCCGCCCGCAGCTGTTAAAAGAGTGTAGCGTGTATTGATTGAAGCCATGCCCTGTTGCACCAGCTTGATTTGAGCGCCGCTGTCGATTGCTGCACTCCCTGCAATTTCGATGAGGTCGGAAGACTTGCCGAGCCCTGCTTCGTAGATGGAGCTCGCTTGCTGGGCATAATTGCCGATCACGGTGAGCGCGGCAACCTGCAGATTCGGACTAAAGACACTCCCGGGCGCGATGGTGCCTCCGCCGGCAATGGTCATCGCGCCAAATGATCCAGTGCCGGCGATGATGCCGCCATTGTTCGCCTGTGCGATTCCTCTGATTTTCCCATCATTGCCCAGAAGGCCGGAGGTGCTCACGTCATGGGAGATGGAAGCCGTTTCTGTTAGCAGCAGACCGGCACCTGAAGCGACGGTTGTTATCCCGGAATAGCTGTTGGCGCCGCTCAGGGTCTGTACGCCCCCGGCCACAGTTAAGCTGCCGCCCATATTCTTACTGTCAGGGTCAAGATCGTTGATACTACCGGCAAAAGTGTCTCCTGCTGCGGTCAATATCAGGGTTCTGGTACCCAGCTGGACTGTCCCGGTTTTACTGCCGCTCAAGCTACGAATGCGGGCATCGTCGTAGGCATCCGAAATTCCCCAGTTGTCATTGCCATTTCCATGCTCGGAAATATTAAGCGTGCCATCTGCGACCACCTTGGCGGAGTTCTCGATACTGCCAAGTCCAGCCAGAGACAGAAAAGCGCCACCATTGATATTGGTCGCGCCCCTATATGTATTGATATTGGTCATCCGCGCGTTTGTACCCGTATCGAGCGCCAGTGTCCCGGAACCGGATACCACGCCGGCGATACCCAACCACCCCTGATTGCCCATCTGGGTGGTGATCTTGTTCAACTGCGGTTTGTCAGCTGAGGACGCATCGGTTGTGAAGTTGTTGGCACTCACGAAATAGGACGTATAAGCGGTGGCCTTGTTCCACAGGTCGTACATTACCGAATTGTTGTGGAAAAAGGGCAAACCTATAATCAGACCCGCCCCATCACCCTCACCGGAAAGCCGGGCAATCTTGATGTTGTTGAATGTGACCGCACTGCCATTATCGCCTGGCTTCTGTATGGAAAACGTATCTATTTTCCCGTTATTGGGATCGCTGGCGTTGTTCTCCTTTATCTCGAGACCCGCGTCTGCCAGAGTCTTGATTATTCCCTTCTGGGTGAGAAAAACTGCTCCTCGATGGGATAAAAGCTCGAGCTGAAGCAATCAATCTCCCCTCCGGGATCGGCACGAAGGCGCTCTCAGGAGAGGTAAAGGTGACCAGTCATAGGTGATCGCGTTCTAGCTGTGGCGCCAGGCCTCTACCTTATTCACCATGGTTCCGACACTGCCACACAATTCCTCATGCTCTCTCCGAAAAGTCATCTTTGAGGTGTCGGGCTCTCGGATCTGGGATCGGCACGGCTGCTATAAGCGCCTTCGTATAATCGTCCTGTGGATTTTCAAACACCGCGCGTCGGGTTCCCGTTTCGACGATACGCCCGCCACGCATGACAGCGACGTGGTGGGACATTCGCTCAACCACGGCCATGTCATGCGAGATGAAGAGATAGGCAAGCCCCATCGTCTCCTGCAATTCGAGCATGAGATCAAGCACGCGTGCCCGCACCGAGACATCAAGCGCCGCAACACTTTCATCGGCAACAATAAGTTTTGGCTGCAGGGCCAGCGCCCGCGCAATGCAGATGCGCTGGCGCTGGCCTCCGGAAAATTCGTGCGGATAGCGTGTCGCCGCGTCGGGCTGCAAACCAACGCGTCGCAATAGTTCAGCTACCCGGTCATCGCGTTCGCTCCGCCCGCCAAGGCCGTGAATGATCAACGGTTCGGCAATAGCGGCACCAACCGCCATGCGCGGATCGAGCGAGGCATAAGGGTCCTGAAAAATCATCTGTGCCGAACGACGCACCGGCTGCATCTGGCGTGCGTTCAGCCCGGCAATGTTCCTGTTGTCGATGACGACATCGCCGGTGAAGGGGATCAGCCCAAGAACCGCCTTCCCTGTGGTTGATTTGCCGGAACCGCTTTCGCCAACAAGCCCCAATGTTTCGCAGGGACGTAGCTCAAACGAGACATCATTGACGGCGGCAGGGTGTGGTTTGCCTTTGAACAGCCATCGGGCGGGGCTGCCATAGGTCACATTCAGATTGCGCACATGCAGGATCGGCGAGGGTGATGGGGGAACAGCGGTTGCTGCCTGCGGGCTGACACGGGGCGGGCCATCGGTGCCTGTGTGGGCACCAAGACGGGGGACAGCCGCCAGCAATTCCTGTGTATAGGCTTGCGTGGGTTTCTCGAAGATCGACAGCGCGTCATCCTGTTCAATGATGCGCCCGTTCTGCATGACCGCAACGCGGTCGGCCATTTCGGCAACAACGCCCATATCGTGGGTGATCAGGATGATCGATGCGCCGAATTCCTGTTTCAACTCACGCATCAGTTTGAGGATTTGTGCCTGCACTGTCACATCAAGCGCCGTGGTCGGCTCATCGGCAATCAGCACTTTCGGACGGCAGGACAGCGCCATGGCAATCATGACGCGTTGGCGCATTCCCCCGGAAAGCTCATGCGGATACTGGGTCATACGACGTGCCGGGTCGGTGATATGCACGGCGTCCAGCATCTGACGTGCAATCGTCTGCGCCGTGCCGCCTTCGCTGCCCTGATGTTCGGAAATGGCCTCGGTCAGTTGTGCTCCAATCGACATCACAGGATTGAGCGAGGTCATCGGCTCCTGAAACACCATGGCCACATCGCCGCCTCGCACGCTGCGCATGGCACGATTTGACAGGGCCACCAGATTCTTCTCGCCAAGATGAATACTGCCCGATGCCACCTGCAACGACGCTTTCGGCAGCAACCCCATGATGGAAAGAGACGTTACCGATTTGCCCGAACCGGATTCGCCCGCGATGCACAGCGTCTCCCCCAGATTAAGGTCAAAACTGATATCATCAAGAACCCGCCGCCGGCCTTCCGGCGTGCGGGCATCGACACAGAGATTGCAGACAGTCAGAACAGGCGTTGGGCTAAGCACAGTCACGCGAACACGATCCTCGGGAAATAGAAGGAAACCACCCAGTTGGGCGCATCGACGATTTCGCTGATGCGCAGGTCCCCGCAGACCGAACAGAGCAGATAGGCATCGATGGCGCTCATGCCATGCTCAGCACCCAGCAGATCGATCATGCGCATCAGACCTTCGCGGGCGCCGGTCATCAGGTCCGGGCCGATGCCGGTCGTCACCTCATAACCCGCACCATCCAGATGTCGTGTCACCGGTTCGGTGGTGGTGAACCTTGGGCTTTTCAAACGCGCATCCTTCACCAGCTCGATGGTGGCTTCCACTTCCATCTGGCTTTCAATCGCCGTGCCGCAGACTTCGCCGTCACCTTGCGCCGCATGGGTATCGCCGATGGAGAAAAGCGCCCCGTCCACCTCAACCGGAAGATAGAGCGTCACGCCCGAGGTCAGATCGCGTATGTCGAGATTGCCGCCGACCCGGCGGGGCGGAACAACCGAATGCAGCCCCGCTTCCGCAGGGGCAACACCAATCGTTCCGGCAAAGGGTTTGAGCGGCACGCGGCCACCGGGTCCGTAAAGTGCTGGTGCCATGCTGATGGGATCATAGTTCCACATATGCAGGGCGGGCTCCTGAAACTGGTCGGCCAGCAGACCGAAGCCCGGAATATTGGCCGTCCAGCCGACACCGGATGGCACAAAGCGGCGGATCGTCACCTTCAGTGCATCGCCCGGCTTAGCGCCCTCGACATAGACAGGGCCAGTGACGGGATTGATCTTGCTGAAATCGAGACTATCGAGCGTCTCCAGCGTCGATCCCTTGCCCAGCTGGCCGCCGGATGAGTCAAGACACTCGAAATGAATCGTTTCACGGGCCTTGGCAATCAGCGCCGGTTCAAAATCGCGGTTCCAACCGAAATGATGTTTTGTGCGATGAATGGTGTGGGTGCAGACGATGCACATGTCAGAACTCCCGGAAAAATGATGCATGCCCTCGGGGCGTGTTCCCCGAGGGTGTGACAGGCAAGGGCAGGTCTACTGCTTCACGTAGATCGCGTCGTAATTGATGACGCGGGTGGGATCGACATAGATCTTGTCCGAGCCACCCATGCGCGGCGACTTAGCCACAACGCGGCGCTCGTTGATCACGGGAATCCACGGTGCATCCGCCATGATATCGGTGAATATCTTGCCCCAGACAGCGGCACGTTCGGTTGCCTTGGCCGGATCGGACATGGAGTCTGCCGCCGTCGCACGCTTGTCTAGATCGGCATTGCAGTACCAGGACCAGTTCCAGCCGCCGCTGACCGCGCCGGAGCAGCCAAGGATCGGGCCGTAGAAATTGGACGGATCAGGGAAATCGGCAATCCATGCCATGCCGCCGGACCAGATCATTGGCGCTTCACCTTCCGTACCGCCTGCCGCGATCACGTTGGACTGAGCCAGCGCGCGCACTTCCGCCTTGACGCCAATTGCAGCCAAATCCTGCTGGATGGCCTGAGCGACGCGCGGCTGTGGGTCGGTATTGGTCGAGTAGAGGACCGTCTGGAACCCATCGGGGAAACCAGCCTCCGCCAACAGTGCCTTGGCTTTTGCCACGTCGTAGGCATAACCGGTATAGCTCTTGTCATAGCCGGGCATTGCGGGTGGCAGGGGCTGATTGGCGGGTGTGGCGCGGCCATTGAGAATGCGGGTGATGCGCTCCTTGTTGACGGCCATGTTGACAGCCTGACGCACTTTCACATTGTCAAACGGCTTGATTCTGGTGTTGAGCGACACATAACCGGTGTGGAGCTGTTCACCATCCACGATCATCCCGGCTCCGGCAGGGGAATTCTTGATCTCAAGGAATTTTGCCGGAGGAATGCCATCACCGGCAATATCAACCTCGCCCTTTTGCAGGCGCAGAAGCGCAACAAGCGGTTCCTGTCCAACCTCGACGGTGAACTTGTTGATATGCGGCATATCCTTGACGAAATAGTCGGGGTTGCGCTCGAACACGAGGCGCTGGCCGATGGTCCATTCTTTCAGGACAAATGTGCCGGAGCCAACGGGTTTCTTGCCGAAATCGCCCCCAGCCGCCTCAACAGCTTCCTGCGGAACCACGGAAGCGAAATTGATGGCCAGAACATGCAGGAAAGTGGCATCAGCACGGGAGAGATGGAAAATTACCGTGGCGGCGTCGGGAGCCTCGATGCCTTCAAGGGTTGTAGCCTTGCCACCGGACACATCTTCATAACCCTTGATCGCACTGAAGAAACCGGCGCCGGGGCCTTGTGTCTTTGGATTGACTGCACGCTCGATCGAATATTTTACATCCGAGGCAACAAGCTCGCGGCCATTGGTAAATTTCACACCTTTGCGCAGCTTGAACGTGTAGGTCAGACCGTCCTTCGATACATCGAATGTCTCTGCAAGGGAGGGAATGAGATCGGGCGTTCCCGGCGTATAATCCATCAGGCGCGAATAGAGGCTCTTGATCATCGACCAATTGACCCAATCATAGCCGACAGCCGGATCAAGCGTGGCGATATCATCTTTATAGGTGATGAGCACATCGCCCCCCTGTTGCGGGGTTTCCTGTGCCCATGCGGGTAGCGGCGTTATCAGGAGCGCCGTTGCCATGGTGGTGTTGCGAAGCCAGCGTTTTAACATTCTGTTCCCTTTTCTTGTTCTGGTTGAAGTTCAGCGCGCACGGATGCGCGGATCGAGCAGCGGCGCGATGATGTCGGCAAGCAGGTTGCCCAGAACAATCGCGAGTGCGGAAACCAGGGTGACGCCCATGATGATCGGAATATCGACCTGTTGAATGGCCTGCCACGCCAGCTGGCCGATGCCGGGCCAACCATAAACAGCTTCGACCACCACAACACCGCCCATAAACTGGCCGATATCGATACCGATCATCGCAATGATCGGCAAAAGCGCATTGGGCAGGGCATGGCGCAAAACAATACGCGCGGACGACAGGCCCTTTGCCCGCGCCGTGCGCACATAATCCTGATTGAGCACATCGATCATGGCCGAGCGGACCATGCGGGCATACCAGCCCGCACCGAGAATACCCAGCGTGGCGGCAGGCAGCACCACATGGGCAGCGGTGCCAAAACCGCTCATCGGGAACCAACCAAGCGTAACGGCAAAGACGTAAAGCAACAGCAGCGCGACAACAAATTGCGGTGCTGAAACGCCGACGAACGAAGCCATCATCACAACGCGGTCAACCGCACCGCCACGGCGCAAGGCCGCTATGACGCCAAGGGTCAGGCCAAGAACGACCTCTACGAAAATACCAGCTGCCATCAAAATCAAGGTTGCGGGAAGTCGGGCGAGGATCAGTGCGCCCACATCGGTCTTTTGTGCGTAGGAGCGACCAAGATTGCCCTGGAGTATGCCTTGCACATAGGTCCAGAACTGCACGAGAAGCGGCTGATCCAGACCGAGTTCCCGGCGGATATTGGCAACCGTTTGTGCCGTGGCGCTGCGCCCGGCAATCATGCGGGCGGGATCAGCAGGCAAGGCATAAAGCAGCAGGAAAGTAATGGCAGCAACCCCAAGAAGGATCAGCGCGGTTTGCACGAGACGGCGCATAATGAGCAGGGCCATATCACCCCCTCCCGCGCTGGGTGGGATCGAGAATATCGCGCAAAGCATCCCCGACCAGATTGAATGACAATGCCGTTAGAAGGATGACCGCTCCTGGGAAGAACACCAGCCACGGCGCCGCCTGAAAATAGCTCTGGCTTTCAAAGATGATGTTTCCCCATGACGGTTGTGGCGGCTGGACGCCGATGCCAAGGAAAGAGAGCGTAGCCTCAAGCAAAACAGTTGTAGCGATGCCAAGTGTGCCCCAGACGATGGCTGTCGGCATGAGATGCGGCAGAATATGCACGAACAGAATGCGCAGGTGCCCGGCACCGAGGGACCGTTCCGCGAGAATGAAATCACGCTCCACCAATCCGCGCGTTTCCGTATAGACAATGCGGGCCACCTGCACCCAATTGACCAGTGCAATAACCATCGCAACGATCCAAAGGCTCGGATGCAGCAATGCGGCCAGAACAATGGCCAGCAACAGGGCGGGAAACGCCATCATCAGATCGGTGAACCGCATCAGCAGGCCACCGACGGCACCGCGCAGGTAGCCGGACAGGATGCCGACCAGAAGGCCAATGGCGACAGCAATGCCATTGGCGACAAGGCCGATGATCAACGACGTACGGGCACCAAACAACAGACGCGAGAACAGATCCCGCCCGAGTGTATCGGTGCCAAGCAGGAACTGGGTGCTGGGCGGCAGAGGCGCGCCCTCAATCGACAGCCCGTCAAACATCTGATTGTCAGGGCTATAGGGCGCAATCAATGGAGCCCCGAGTGCCATCAGTACAACCAGCGCGACGATAATCAAGCCGAACAGTGCGGATGGCTGACGCAACAGGGTTTTTAAAACGCGCATCAGCCAGCCTCCGGCAAAGGTTCAGCACCGGCAAGAATGAGGGCCGCAACCTGCTCCATGGGCATTCGCCGCTCCATCGCGCAATTGCGCAGGATGCTGTAGGCATGTTCCTCATCGGCATTATGGGCGGCCATGATTTTCTCGACAGCCGCGTGCACTAATGGCCGAAGCCGCACGCGTTCTTCAAGGTGTTGCAATTGCCGGGATGCCGCTATGCGTTCCGCATGAATTGCAATGGCCATCACAAGGGTGGGGTAAACAGCAGATGTTGCAACGGGCTTGGCAATAATGGCCCCGGCACCCTGTTGCATCGCCCAGGCGATACGCCCGGGCGCCTCCGAGCTGAGTAATGCGACAACAGGCAGTGGAGCTTTGCCTTCTGACCACGGCAACAAATCATCCCAGCCTTGATCCGCATCGACCAAAACAATATCGGGTAGATCTGTGGCCGCCAATGGCTCCCATTGCACGGTGACGTAAAGACCAAGCAGCTTGAGCTGACGTGTCAGGCGTTCCGTGGTTATGTCAGATCGATGAAGGATGGTTACGCGCCAACCGGTGAAATTAGGGGTATCTCTCATGAAACGATCCGCAATCTGACGGGCATTTTTGTCCGGCGACGGGTAAGATAGGGATCAGCTGCAATTGCTGGCTGTGAATTCACAATATCAAAGCTGTTGTCATCATTGATACGGCCAAGATGAAAAGGCAGCGCCATGTGATTGGTATCGGGATCGATCTGTACCTCACCGAAAACGGTCGACAGTGGCACACCGGATAAATGGCGGCGAACGGTTTGCGGATCATCGGTTCCGGCCGCAATAATCGTCTCGCCGCAGAGTTTGACGGCGGCATAGGCACTGGCAAAAATATTGGAAAGATGCCGCTGCGAACCGAAGCGCTTGGAAGCCTCTGTCTTGAAAGCCAGATTTTCCGGCGAAACAAGACTGTCAAAATAGGCCGCCACCGAAAAATGCCCAGTCGCCACACCAGTACCAATCTCGTCCAGTTCACATTCGGAAAGATCGCAACTGACGACGGGGCAATTTTCCGGCAAAAAGGCTGGGTCACGATCACCAAGGACCTTGAATGCCTGCAGGAAAGCATAGCTTGCCGGACCAATCAGATTATTCAGCACAAAACTTGGCCGCCGCTGTTCAATATCAAGGATGATACGCTCAACGGCGGTTTCTTCCAGCGGCAGATAACGTTCACCCAGTACCTCCCCGCCAACCTGGTAGATCAGCTCCCGCGCAAGCCGGTTCATCTCCCACCCCCACACATAGTTAGCACCGACCAGATAGGGTCGCCGACCATAGCGTGGCAGCATGTAATCGAATAGCGGTAGCAAGTGCTGATTGGGGCAGGCACCAGTATAGATCACATTTTCATTGGCCTCGAAGCCTTCATAAGGGCACATATACCAAAGTAAGCCATCATGCTTTTCGACAAGTGGGATCACTTCCTTGCGGGCAATGGACGTAATTGTCCCGACGATATGGTTGCAACCATGGTCCCGTAGCAACGAGCGCGCGCCATCAAGGTAGCCGGGAATATGACCCTGTGGATCGATGAATACAGGTTCGATGGCACCGGGATACTTGTTCCTTATTTCATCGATGGCAAATTCAGCACCATCGCGGCTATCCCGCCCGATGGCTCCATAGGGGCCAATCGTCGAATAGAGAATGCCAATTTTTATTGCGTCGCCCATATTCCACCAAAAACAAAAACCCCACGACGCGATTCCCATCTAGGATGGGGCGTCATGGGGCGAAACTGCCCATCGACTGTTGAAGTCATGTGAGTGCAACAAACGTTGCGCAATCAATAGGCACGATTAAAATACGTGCACCCAAAACTTGTCAAGCGACTTATTGGAAGCTGCCATCAAGACGTTTCGGCAGGTGTCCGAAGAGACGATCGTTTGGTAATGTTCTGCTGGTTCAATGTGTCTTGACCGGCAGCGCTACCACCTGAACGCGCCGCAACATCATATGGACAAGACCAAGCGCATCCACCACGACTAGGCATCCTCGGCTGTATTGCAGGCATCACACTCAACACCGCGCTGCGTATGCGCAGGTTGGAAACCAGGCCCGCTCTCTGGCGGGGGCTCAGAGGTGCGAAGAGCGTCTTGCACGCAGGCACCCTTCTTCGCCTGCCGCTTCAATCGCGATCCAAAGCCGTGATTATTTGGGATCTTACGGACGGGTTGATCTCATAAACGCTGCCCCTGGCAATCGGCCCTTGTTGGATCTCTTCGAGCAAGGTGAGATAGACGCAGCATTTGCTCCATTTCTTCCATCTGGCTTCTTTAGACCCAACTCAAAGTTCAGGCAGTTACTGCCCGACTTTAGAGAGCAAGAAGTATAGTACGCCTCTAGCGCCGGTTTCGTTCCAGGAATGCATATTCTGGGAATAAAAGCTGAATTGACGTTGAAATACCCGTGGCTTGTTCAGGCAATAAGCGAAGCGTTTGATAACAGTGCGAGACTTTGGCGTGAAAAGCGTGAGAAATTTGCAGAGACCTCGCCGTGGAGATGAGCAAACAGATTGATCTAAGTGTCTTGGATACGTTTGGCCGACGGCCACTGATCAAGCCTGACATCAGCGTGACACGTCTATTGGGTCCACCAGGTATCGCTAAGGCTGCAGCTTTGTTGCCTGTCCAGGCACGACTATTAGGTCAGCGCGCTACACCAGAAGCTAAAGCGTCGTTGCCTTTGACGCCGGTGCGGTAACTATCACACTGATCAGGTCGTACGCCGCCGGTCCGGCTTCTGTCCAAAGCTAAACCGTTCCAGCTTCATATTTGGTTCGTCTGTTTCAGTCGCTTTGCTTCAAATTTCTCCTATAAGATTGAAAATGATAGAAAATATCCGTTACATAAAATTCACTGGAGGAATATGGACAACCCAAACCGAAAGATGCAAATTTGGACTGAAAAAAGTTTCAGACCAAGCAAAATAAGATGTTTCTCGATTTTAGCTCATACTATTTAAATTCAAAAATTCTGAGCCTCAAGTCCTAAGACTGATAGAAGGCTGCTCTTCAAATGAATGCCCTCAGGCTGATCGCCTCCGAATAATTGGTTCATGAAAAGTGATACGCGTGCAGATGATCTGCAAAAGCTCGCATAGAGAGCAAGCGCTAGCGTGTTGTATGATATAACATTTCATGTCTATGGGGAATCTCGCAATGGATTTGAAATTGTTGTCTGAACAGTCATTCGCCCTGCAACGTATTGCGGTCGAATATTGAGGCATTTAATCCTGACGGTATGCCTAAAACACAATTTCTTTGGATCATTGATAACGTCGGAGAAGAAACAACTCCTAATGTGTTTAACGCCGGATTGTCGATAGCGCGGCCAAAACGAAATGGTTCATGTCAATTCTGATTAAACTCGCTTTTCGCATGTATTTATCGAGGGTTGTGGCCCAAATCATTATGAGGACGTTTATGCAAACCTCTGTAATATTTGGGTGATCATCGAATTGTGCCCTTACGCTGCATGGTCAGGCTATAATATCGCGCCATGTTGCGATCGGGATCATAACGCGTGACATGGAATGATTGGGGGCTCAGTCATGTCCTCAAGAATCCTGACTTCAGACGCAATCGTCCAATGACAAAATTTGAATCTGTAGAACTCCATCGATTCAAATCTTTGATGGGAATGCCGCGCTGCGACACAACTATCGGCAAGTCAAACCGAAGATTTGCAAGCCTTTCGCAGCACGATAACTTTCTGGTTTGTAAAAACGCTCATCTATCAACATGACTTGAAGCAGGCAGGATGGAATCCCATCTGGTTTCTTGTCACTATCGTAGTGTCATGCGCAACTCGTGCTAAATTCATCATGGCGTCACGTTGATCGCTGGTGACCAGCGTGATGCCCAGACCACTCCTACAATGATCGTACTGTGGTTTCAGCCCGTCGAGTGGCAAAGAGAATCATGGACACAATTACCGGACTGCCCATTTGCTCAAGATGGTCACCCTACTTCGTAGTGTAACCGCCATTGACCAGAATGGTTTGACCAGTCATCCACCATCCCTCCGAAACCATGAACCTAATGTACGGAACAATGTCTTGAATATCGGTCAGACCAGTTTTGGTGAATTTTGACAATGCCGCGGCTGATTTATGGTAGGCGACGGCATCCGCCCCCTCCGCAGGATAGAAGAATGGTGTGTCCATCGGGCCTGGTCCGATTGCCGTTACTGAAATCCCACGTGCCCCGAACTCCTTCGACGCTGCGCGGGTAAAGTGTTCTACGGGTGCCTTTGTACCCGCATAAGCGGCATAAAACGGTGTGAACGCACCCAGGAGTGACGTTACGAGTGTACAGATCTTGCCATTGTCATTGACATGTTTTCCTGCCTCTTTAAGAAAAAAGAAGGCCGCTTTTGCATTCACCGCGCTCGATTGATCATATTCTGCTTCCGATATCTCGAGGAGTGGTTTTTTCAGGACCTTGCCAACGGTGTTGATGGCAATATCCGGGCGGCCAATAGCAGCCACGACATCGCCAAAGAGCTTTTCCACGGCATCTGCAGTGGTCAGATCTGCCTGAAATGCAACTGCCTTAGCACCCGCTGCCTTCACTGCCGCCAATGTTGCTTCCGCATCAGCTTTCGTCGCTGCACTGTTGTAATGAATGGCTATTGCCCTTGCGCCGTGCTTGGCAAGGTCACGTGCGATAAGCCCACCGAGATTCTTTGCTCCTCCGGCGATGATTACGGTTTTACCTTTAATACTATGATCGGCCATGAATGAAGGCTCCTTGATTTAAAACGCTACACAATGCAGTCGCTTCCCGTAGACAACGATATCGCTTAGATTGATGGGATAAAGTCGACAAATCTGACATCACTTGTCAGTTTAGGCATACAATCGGAGGTGTTTATCAATTGGATCGCATTGATTTATTCCGCATCTTTTGCAGGGTTGTTGAGTGTTCGAGCTTCACCCGCGCCGCTGATACGCTGGATATTCCGCGATCTTCTGTTTCGGCTGCCGTTTTGGAACTCGAAGGACGCGTCGACGCCAGACTTCTCTATCGAACAACTCGCAAGGTTTCGCCCACTCAAGAAGGGCTTGCCTTCTATGCACGCTGCCAGCAGATGATTGCCGACATGGACGCGACGGAGAATCTTTTCCGACACGCCTCCACCCAACCGACTGGTAGACTTAGGATCGATGTTCCAGGGCGGATTGGCCGATTGATTATCGCTCCAGCGCTCCCACGGTTTCTGGATCAATATCCGCAGATTGATATTGATCTTGGCGTCAGCGATCGCACTGTCGATCTTATAGGAGACAACGTCGATTGTGCTCTACGGGTTGGATTTCTGCCTGACTCAAACTTCATTGCTCGCAATTTCGGAGAACTACCGCTCATGAATGTTGCGAGCCCCGAATATCTGGCGCGCTATGGTGTCCCCGCTTCACCTGATGAACTCAGCACTCATTGGGCCGTAAACTACGCTTCCCCTTCGACAGGCCGTACAACAGGGTGGGAATGGGAAGATAAAGGAAAGCTGCACACCTTATCCATGCGCAGCCGGGTTACCGTTAATAATGCTGAAGCTTACATTGCCTGTTGCCTGGCCGGTTCCGGATTGATCCAAATACCGGCCTTCGATGTAAAGGTTCATATTGATGCAGGCGAACTTGTTGAGGTCATGCCAGCATATCGCGCCCGTTCCATGCCAATGACCCTGCTTTATCCACATCGCCATTTTCTGACGCGTCGCCTCGAAGTTTTTGCTGATTGGCTCGAGACACTCCTTCAAGCCGATTGACTAGCAGATTATCAATCAGCAATGAACTTTGACCCCTTAGCCTGGCTTGACGACCACTAGGGCCAAGGCGCGCGCGATGCTTCGGCACTCTGGCGCGAAATGCGTAAGAAACACTTTTGTGGTCAGATCGGCGTCGTCTTTGAATAGGTGCGGCGCAGGCGCCTTGCTCAAAGCCTGATCAAGTATACATGCCCGCACGTCTTCAGCACGAAACATCGCCAGACCGATGAGACTGGCGCGTGATAACCTGTCCAAATCATAGGCAGTACTCATCGCTGCAATCGAGAGCATTTTCCTGACATCGTCATCGCACAAGCGCTGATCGACGACTTTCAGCAGATGATCCAGTAAAACGGGGGCCGCCAACTTTGTTGGTTGGTTTAAAGCAGCCAAGGATAGCCTCGTCGGATCGTTTGCCAACGGCGTCGAAAAGGACATCGCAGCGGTTCGCAACGCGATCATCTCCCTGTGGTCGAATGATCAAACCGAGGGCCTGATCACCAAACCCATTAAGAGACAGATGTACGGCCGCGCCAAGATCGATCTGCTCCATGTACGTCTCATCGGGGCAACTTAGGTTTCGGCCACAGAGGGTGTGTCACACCCAATTTTGCACGTCTAAACGGAGGTATGGCTCTGTTGGTTCGAAGCTGCCAGCACGCTGTACCAAAACTGCATAATCGGTAGTATCAACATTCGCAAAGGAAGGCTCCAAGACGTCCGCAGCGCGAGCGACTGATAATTTTCTTATCACTTTGTAGACGCCGTCATTCAATTGAAGCGATACCTTGCATTTGCGATTTTACGGGCTTGTGTCCTCTTGCTGAGCCGAGCGTTCGCTCGGACATGGCAGGAAAGTTCTGTTCGAGACGGTACCGCGATCTGATCGGAACTTCGCCATGAAGATGTGAGTATCCATTGTGATCATTGACAGTAATTATGTCATATGCGTGAGATAACAAAGTGTAGACTATCCCGTGATACTTCTCAAAGAGGTGCGGCAATGCAAAGTCCATTCCCCGCGAGCATGAGCAGCTATGTTAGCGGGCAAATTGCCAAAATTGAAGGTGAGCAGCGACGGCAGGCGGAAATTGCGGCGGTTAATGCCGCAACGGATATTTTCGCAGGCGTTGACGGGACGGGGGTATTTAACGACCGCCAGTATCAGCTGGAATTTCAGAACAGCTTCGTCAACCGCATGTTTCGGGAATGGGACACGCCAGCGAAATTTTACCGGCGCGGCCCAAGTATAGATGGTATCGGAACAGCCAATCTGGCCTTTGCTGCCTTCGAATATGTCCATAAGCTTTATGACCAGAAAGCTGAGAAGCCTAAGCGGATTTTTCTCGCTGGTTATAGTCGGGGTGGTGCGGCGGTCGTCAAAGTATGTGATCTCCTGCAGGACAGGGGCATACCCGTGCACGGTCTTTTCCTGTTCGATGCGGTCGATAGGGCAGTGCTGATTACCCCCAGTTTTATTCCCAGAAATGTCCGCTACTGTTTCCATGCCCGTCGCGATCCGCGAAGCAATTCACGCAACAGCTTTGGCAGCTATGGCACCAAGGTCTATCGCGATGCCACGGCCTATCGGGAAAGATTTTTCTATTGCACCCATGGGGGCATGGGCGGGGTTCCCTGGCTCAAGGCAGATCCGGATGGTCATATCAACGAGGCTGAAAACATAAATCTCGGAAAGCCAATTGTGCAAAACCCTACACTTCGTGTTTTGGCCATGACCAATCCTGCCACCGCCAGTCTGGTGATATCAGATCACCTAGCTCGTCAGGGGAACGATGCTTATCGTGCCGCAGGCCGCACGAATGTAACCTTACAGCAGGACAAAGTTGGTTCAGCTGAAGTCGGGCAATGGATGTTCGCCGCACTCAAAGAGTTGCGCAAGGACGCTGCAACTGCTCAAGTTCCGGCGTTTTGACAGGGTCACTATCATTGCATCGTAAAAACCGGTTCGGATTTTTTAGCGTAAATGCTGTGTTATGCTTCACAAAACGGCTTTCGGATGCCAGCGCGACGGGTATTTGGTTCCTTGTGGCTGCACATTTTGAACGAAACCACGAACTGAAGATGCAAGGTGTCTAACAAACTCGGGGCTATTCAGACATTGCTGGTTGACGTCCTCAAAGATATTTATCGGCTGCCAGAGCTGCTTGCCCAATTAGGACTGGCGGGCAGTTCGTACTTTTACCATCGAGCCCGTATGAAGGTGGCAGACAAGTGCCTAGCCAAATTCACTGCACATCCCTGTTGAATACCTGTGATCTCCGGTATACAGTGTATACTTGTGACGGAAAGAGCGTCGATGAGTCCAAAGCAACGTATCCTTGACAGTGCGCTGAATGAACTGGCCCGCGTTGGGGCGCAGGGGTTTAGTTTACGCGCCGTCGCGGTTGCCGTCGGCATCACGCCAATGGCTATCTATCGCTATTTTAGCAATCGGGAAGAGCTTCTGTTCGCTGCAGGCGAAGCGGCCTTCGCAATATGGTTGCGACGGGTCGAAGCTATCAAGGAGCAGGGGGCGCTGAATTGGCTGCGAAAAGTGGGACAAGCCTATATCGAGTTTGCGCTCGATGAGCCAGCTCACTTTGATGCCTGCTTTGTTCTGCGGACCCGCGTGGAAAGGCTCTATCCCACGGACTTTGAAGCAGGGCTATCGCCGGTTATCACAATGGTGACGGAGCGCATCGCAATTGCGCAGGCGGAAAGCAGATTGAGGGCGGGTAACGCCCTGGAGTTCGCACTCTTCTATTGGGCAGAATTGCATGGGCTCGCCTTGTTGCACCGTTCGGGGCGTTTTGCCATGGAACGTCCTGCCTTTTTGGCTCTCATAAACCGGTCCATTGATCGCATGCTCAACGATGCGACGGCGGGCGAGGAAACACCGTCAAGCTCATCATGATCAGAAAAGACCATCCATATCTTGGCATTGTCGCAGCCACGACAACCGGATTACTGTTTTGGGCTTCGCGCGATACGGGATCGTTTGGCCCTCTCGTGCTGATAGCACCCATTCCATGGCTCGCCTACGCTTTGCCGGCAAAGCGTATCGTGTGGATTGCTGTCTTGTCCTTTTTGGCGGGCACACTTGGTCGGCTTGGATTGATCCTAGCCTATATTGGAGTGATTCCACCGGCTGTACTCATTCTTTGGATAATCTTCCTGCCGCTTTGGTTTATGGGCACCGTGCTGCTGACACGCTGGCTGTACCGCTCCGCTTCGCTCTGGATGGCTCTGTTGGCTTATCCCGTATTCTCCACGGCAAGCGAGTTTCTGTTCAATCTTATCTCGCCTCACGGCAGCTTTGGATCGCTCGGTTATTCCCTGATTGATCTTCCTGTCCTTGTACAGGCTGCCAGCATCGGGGGTGTTGCCGCCCTAACCTTCATCGGCTCGCTTGTGCCAATGGCCGGGACCTTATTCATCATTTCTCCGCGTTCCCGCAGACATACGGTATTACTTGCAGGGTCATCATTGATTGTTATCTTGATGTTTGGAGCGATCCGGATGGAACATGGCTATGACCGGCAGGTGGCTGTCTCTTTAATCGCTATTGATGCATTGCAGGATGACGACGTCAAAGATGAACACACGGCCCAACTGAACGCGAAGGCCTATGCGGACCTGATTGATACTCTCGCCGGTACGCGCCCCGATATTATCGTCCTTCCCGAGAAAAGCCTGATCCGCAAACCTGGCTGGAGTGACACAGGCACTCTGATACGGAACGCGGCAGAACGGCATGGCATCTCCATCGTCGCAGGTTTCAATGAGACCCTGGGAGATGAATCTCATGCCAATACCGCTGAGTTCTATCATCCAATGCAGCAAAATCAGCGCTATCTCAAACGCAGGCTCATACCAGGTCTTGAGAGCGAGTTCGTATCTGGAACGGAGAACCTCATCATCGGGAGCACCGGTATCGCAATCTGCAAGGACATGGATTTTGCCCCGGCTATTCGGGATTATGGCCGGCACGGCGTTCAATTGATGCTGATTCCAGCATGGGATTTCAGCGCCGATGCACGATTGCACGCCCGCATGGCAGTCGTGCGCGGTGTAGAAAATGGCTTTGCGGTCGTACGCGCGGCAGCCAACGGCATGCTCACTGTCAGTGATGCTTATGGCCAGATAATAGCAGAGAAAGCCACGGCCAAAAATTCTGCCGTGATCTTGTCTTCCAGCGTTGGATTGCGGGACGGAAAAACGCTCTATGTGCTGTTCGGTGATGTCTTTAGCTGGCTTACGGTTGTCAGCGGTGTGCTTTTGATCATCCGTGGATTTGGATTAACGCGAAAGAATTTGGATTGAATAAACTCCCTAGGATGTCATTTCGCCCTCCCGCAAGCAACTTTACAACGAGCCCGTGAAACGAGTGGATGAGTAAGGCGCTGGATCTGTAAATGTGTTCTCGCCCGTGATCATCTCGGCCAGTAATCGTCCCGTCACCGGACCGAGCGTGAAGCCATGATGGTTGTGGCCAAATGCAAACCAAAGTCCCTTATGTCGCGCGCCGGGGCCAATGACAGGACGCATATCCGGAAGACAAGGACGCGAACCCATCCAGGGCGTAGTTTCAATGCGATGTCCGAGTGGAAGAATTTGCCTTGCGAGTGGTTCAGTTCGATCAAGCTGGATTGGCGTTGGTAGGCTGTCGCGCCGAGAAAATTCAATGCCTGTCGTCAATCGAATTCCCTGACTCATCGGTGCAAGCAGAAAGCCACCGTCAACGTCAACGAGTGGGTGGTTGAGTGAAATATTGGCGTTGGTATTAAAATGAACATGGTAGCCGCGTTTCATGAGAAGTGGAATCTTATAGCCGAGTGGCCGGAACACCGTATCAGACCACGGTCCCAACGCTACCACGACTTCAGGCGCCTCCACTTTGCCGCTGGCTGTGGGCATACTCCACCCACTGCTTGTTTGCTTGAGATCGCCAGCATCGCCATTTAGAAACAAACCGCCACGGTTTACGAAGAGGGTGGCAAAAGCTTTCACGATACCGCCAGGGTCGGGCACAGTGGCTGCATCAAGCCAATGTATGGCGCCGGTAAGAGTGTTGGAAAAATAGGGTTCGCGTTTCTGAAGTGCCTTCGTGTCAAGTACGTCATAGTTCAGGTCAAACCGATGGAGCGTCTCAGCAACGTTGCGCGCCTGTTCGAAAGTTCTTTCATTGCGATAAGCTTCAATCCAGCCGGTTTTACGCAATTGCTGCAATACACCTGCCTGGGACATCAGCATCTCGTGCTCGGTGACAGAGCGTTCGATCAGAGGCCACATATCAACTGCCGCCCGTGCTAGCGGATTTGGAGCGGATTCGCGCCAGAAGCGCCAGAGCCAAGGCGCAATGCGCGGTAGGTCGCGCCAATCGAAATGCACATCTGCGGAACGGTTCAGCCCATATCGCAGCAGCGTTGGCAGATCGCGTGGGACACCATAGGGGATGACGCTCGACCGCTCGATCAAGCCGGCATTGCCATAGCTGGTTTCTTCGCCGGCGCCCCGTCGGTCTACCAACATCACCGTCCGTCCACGCTGCTGCAGGTGTAACGCCACCGAGACGCCGACAATGCCGGCGCCCAGAACGATAACTTCTTCGTTTTTTTCAACCTGAGACATCACGTATCCTGACAGGTCAAATCGTCATGTCGCGGTCGAGCGGAAAGATCGGGCGAGGGACGTTGCGATACGGCATTTTTCCATAGTCCATTGTGCATAGAGCGCCGCTGTCGCAGACAATAATTTTGCCAGCTATGGGTTCGAAGGCTGCCCGGAAATGCTGCATTGATTTTAAGCCCACCACACGATGAGCGCTGGGATCGATACCGAAAGCGCGAAATTGCTGCAGATCACGCATCTGGGAGGGCTCAGTGACGACAAGGACTCTGATATCGTTGATCTGGACGACAGCGGTCAGGCCGAAGGTGAAGGCCAGGCCGCCCAGTTGTGGTCCATCGCCAATCAGTCTGCCATCGCTGAGGTGAAGCAATTTGGCTTTCACTTGCAGGGGTCCGCCACCAAAGCGCGGGTCCGTCTTGCCCCCGAGTGAAATCTGAACGGTATCGCCAACGGTTGCGTTGTGGAGCAGGCGAACGGTTTCAGGATCAACGATCGGGCCAAAACATGCTTCGCCAACGCCAACCTTCAGAAGGCTGCCAAGCAATGTTGTTGCATCGCCATAACCGCCCGCGCCGGGATTGTCAGCATAGTCGGCGATAATCATTGGACGGTCGCCGCGATAGTGCAGGGCAATTTCGGCGGCTTCATCCACAGTATAAAAGGTATTCAACACGTCGAAACGGTTTTCCCATATCTGGTCAGCAATGCTCTCGGCGAAATGCTGATGTGGAGCAAGTTCGCCATGATATGTAACAAGCACTGTCGGGCCAACTTCAGGGATGTCCGCGTTGGGGAAAGCGCCGTTGATGCTGACCGCAAGCGCGCCGGGTGTCTGTTCATGAGCGCGGGCTGCGTCAATCCAGTCAACCATTGGGCCGACGTCTGTTCGTCCCGCATTGGCTTCCTCAAGCATCGGCCGGCGGACGAGAAATGTCTTAGGCTGGATTTCACCCATCATCGTGCGGTGAAGCAAATCCCCCGCATGCTGGGCAATATTGCGCATGTCGATATGCGGATAGGTTTTGAACGAGATCAGAATGTTGGCATGTTCGCACATCTTCGCCGTGACATTAGCATGGGGATCCAGGGTAACGGCGATAGGCAAATCCGGTCCGACCACAGCGCGCAACCGGGCCAATAGTTCTCCTTCGCCATCAGGTGCGAAATCAGTCACCATAGCGCCATGCAGGCCGAGCAAAATGCCATCCAGATCGTCTTTTCTTGCCATGGCAGCCCGCACAATAGCACCACCGATACGGTCGAAAGCATCGCGCGTCACGGGTCCAGCGGGTTCGGCTGAAGCACTTACAACGTGCTCCGTCTTCCAGTGGAATTTGCGAGCGATATCCATAAAGCCTGCAATCTCCGTATTGGCTACGCCCCGCGCAAGAATGGCGGCTTCACCGAAAAGAACGCCTTCTACTTCGAAGGCCTCATAATCGGTTTTTCGAACGTTGAAAGTGTTAGTCTCGTGGGCGAATTCGGCAGTCAGGACGCGAAAGGTCATGGTGGTCTCCTCCAAAGAGTCTTTTTGGTATTAAGTTGAGAATTGTAAAATGGTCAGATGGCCGATGCGGGAATGGGGGGTGACAATTACGTTCTGCTGAAGCGCATTTCACTTACCCGTCCATCGTCATCGCGGCGAACAAACCAATGCATATGATAGGCGTATTCGGTTGGCAGGCTGTAATGGCGGACGTTTTCGCGAGGGTCGCAACCATGTTCTATCAATTGAAGTGAACTGTTCGCGCAGCTCACGCCACCGCTTGCAATAAGCTGGTCGAACCATCCATTGCCTGACCAGGAATCCCAGGCTTCCGCCGTGAAGGCTTCTGGCGCGGGGCGGCCCGTCAGTATCGCGCGCAGCAGGATGCGATCGTTAATCGTTGACGCCTGATTGGTATCTTCTATCGGTGCATAGGGAGCCAAGGTTGGATCAATATACCCAGCAATGGTCTGGGCAATATGAGCGACACGAGCTTCCTGAAGGTTTGCCAAAACTGCGACTGAAACACCCTGCGCTGGAAAGCGGGCAATCTCTGCCCGAAACCCGTCCCAAGTACCACCGTGTCTGATTTTGTGATGGCCGCGAATTTCAGCATTTTCCCAACCGAGGGCATAATTGTTGAAGGCGGTATGACCATTCTTCAACAGACTTGCCTCGAACATGATTGATAAGAGTTCAGGAGACAGAACGCGTGGTGACTCCAGTTCGATCAACCAATGGGCAATATCGCGCGGTGAAAAATAGAGCCCACCGTCCGCTGTGCGAAGAAGCGTTGGCGCAGTCCAATGTCTGCTAGTTAGTTCACCGGTTTCGATACTATGACCAGCCGCGCGGTTTGGTACAATATTGAACCAACTGGCTTCGCGAGCAGTCGCCATGCCAATTGGCCGGAACACGCGATCCTTTAACAACTCGTAGTATGGCTGGCCGGTGATGCGCTCAATAATGATCCCCGCCAAGACGTAACCGATATTACTGTACTGATAACTTTCGCCGGGCTGAAAGACGAGTGGTGACAAGGCCGCCAGCGCAATCAACTGATCGCTGCTGTAATCCTGCCATATATTGATTGGAACGACACCGTCATCAATAGGGGTTGGTGCAAAGACCTCCCTGAAATTGCCCAAACCGCTCATCATCGAAAGCATCTGGCGAATGGTAATATCTGCCCAAGTGGCCGGCCCTTCAGGGATATAGCGGGTAAGCGGATGGTCAAGTTCAATACGGCCATCTTGGGACAACAGCAAAATTGCAGTGGCGGTAAACATCTTGGCGGCGGATCCAGACTGGAAAATAGTATCCGGCGTAACTGGAACCCTGTGTTCGATATTCGCCAGGCCGTAGCCTGAAAGGTGTACGATCTGTCCGCGATGGACAACCGCGACGCCAAGGCCTGGAATCTGCTGGCGGTCTATCTCCGACACAAGGTAGTCATTCAACGCAGTAACGAAACTCACAGCACGTTCCTCCATAAAATATGCAACAGCTCGGGGTGGATTGGGATATTTGCCTGGCTATGGAACAGCCCTCTCGCGTGCATGTGCCCGCTGTGCGACGCCGGAAGCCATATCCTCCAACAGCGGGTGGTGGCAGGCCGCTTGGTGATGAGATGTGATCGCTTCAAGCGATGGCAGAGATGAGCGACAAAGATCGGAGGCACGCGGGCAACGAGCGGCGAAAGCGCATCCGACTGGCGGATTGTAACCACTAGGGATTTCCCCGGAAAGCCGCGTGATCGTACGTCTTTGACGCGGGTCCGGCTCAAAAGTGCTGTCAAGTAATGCGCGTGTGTAGGGATGCGCGGGCAACGCATCGCTCGGCATGATTTCAACAATACGACCAAGATACATCACAAGGATTTTGTCGCAAAAGTAGCGTACCAGACCGAGATCATGCGAGATGAACAGATAGGTCAGACCAAGCGACTCACGTAGACGATTGAGTAACGCAACGATCTGTGCTTGCACCGAGACGTCAAGTGACGCGGTAGGCTCATCAAGGACAACCAGAGAGGGGTTGAGCGCTAGAGCACGTGCGATGCCGATGCGCTGCTTTTGTCCCCCCGATAATTGGTGAGGGTAGCTATTCGTCAATGCCGGGTTTAATCCTACCATCTCAAGCAGTGATGCTACTGTTGTATCCGCAGATTTGAGTTTTATCCCCTGAACTTTGAATGGCTCCAGAAGTGCATCGCGTACCCGGTATCGCGGGTCGATGGCGGAATAGGGGTCCTGAAACACCAGTTGCATACGTTGCCGCAAGCGACGCAAATCTCGCCGCGACAGTGTTGCCATATCCAGATCATCGAATTGAACCGATCCTTCGCTTGGTTGGATCAATCTCAAAACCAGACGCGCCAACGTGGACTTGCCGCAGCCGGATTCGCCCACAACGCCAACGATCTGCCCGCGCGCAAGCGTGAAGGAAACGTCACTGACGGCATGAAAAACTTGACGTTTTTGAAACAGCCCCGCATTCGTAAAGCGTCGGCTGAGGTGATCAACAACAAGAAGATCGCTCATGCTACATCCGCCATGTGACAGGCAACACCATGATTGCCGGTGTCGATACGAAGTCTGGGAATTTCTGTAAGGCAGTTATCTGCAACGCGCGGACAACGGGGATTGTAGCGGCAGCCGATGGGTTGATCTGCCACGTTGGGGACCATGCCGGGAATGGGTTGCATGCTGCCGCGTATCATGTTCTGACGGGGGATGCAGTGGATCAACGCTTGGGTATAAGGGTGGCGGGCGTCTTCGAAGATTGCATTGACTTGTGCTTGTTCGATGACACGGCCGCAATACATCACCGCAACCCGATCGCATGTCTGGGCAACGACGCCCATATCGTGGGTAATGAGGATCATGGCTAATCCTCTGCGCTTCACCAACTCGACAAGAATTTGAACAATCTGTGCCTGAACCGTTACATCAAGTGCGGTGGTTGGTTCGTCTGCCACCAGAAGTTCCGGATCTCCCGCCAAAGCCATGGCAATCACGATCCGTTGTTTCATGCCGCCGGAGAGCTGGTGTGGATATAGGCCGTAGACCAGAGCCGGGTCGGGAATGCGAAGATCAGCCATCAGTTCCAGGCTTCGTGCTCGCGCGGCGCGGCGATCGAGCCCGAGATGCAGTCGTGCTGCTTGATCGATCTGCGGTCCAACCCGCGTCATCGCATCAAGTGATGTCATCGGATTTTGAGTGATGAGTGCGATACGCCCGCCGCGATACCGTCGCAACTGTCGCTCGGGCAGCGCTACAAGCTCAGCGCCGTCGAAGCAGATACGGCCCGCCACGATCCGCCCGCCGATGCGTGATAGAAGCCCCATAATGGCTGTCGCAGTCAACGACTTGCCGGAGCCCGATTCTCCAACAATGCCGAGGATTTCCCCTCGGTCAATACTGAAGGTAACATCGTCGACCGGAGAAAACACTCCGAACGCGATCTCAAGCTTTTCCACAATCAGAAGCATAATCATGCCTCCCTTAGTTTTGTGCGGATATCCAGCGCGGTGATGATCGCGTCGCCGAACAGGTTGAGGAAGATGACCGTCAGAGCCACGGCAAGACCGGGCAACAATATCACCCAAGGCGCAATGAAGAGTTGAGCTGTGCCCGAACTCATCATTGCTCCCCAACTTGGTGTAGGCGGTTGAGCTCCTAGCCCAAAGAACCCCAAAGTCGCCTCGAGGATAATTGCATCGCCTGTGGCCAGCATAGCGGCAACCAGTACCGGAGCCAGCGCATTCGGCAAGAGGTGCGCAAACAGGATATGGGTATGGCCAGCGCCCAGATTGACGGTCGCCTCGACAAAAGTCTCGCCTTTCAACACCATGACCTGCGTACGCGTCAGCCGGGTGAACTGCGCAAGGTAGGCGATGGCGATAGCGAGCACGACACCCTGTAATCCTGGCCCAATGATCGCAACAAGCATCAGCGCGATCAGGATTTCCGGAAAAGACCATGTCAAGTCGACGGCAATCATGACGGTGCGGTCAAGGACACCGCCGAAGTAACCGCACGCTGCACCCAGGATAAGGCCGGAAAGCACGGAAACGCCTATCGCCGTCACGCTGACGGACAGCGAAGTGCGGGCACCGGTAATCATGCGCGACAACACATCGCGTCCAAATTCATCCGTCCCCATAAGATGGGTGAGCGAAGGCGGCTGGTTCATGATGGTTAGATCTTGCTGATCGTAGGGGTAGGGTGACAACCACGGGGCGAAGAGAGCGCCGCCTATGAGAAACAGAAGATAGAATCCGGCAACACTGCCTTTAACCGAGGTCATCGCCTTGAGGATTGGCATTGCGCGCGCTGTTCTCATGGCCGTGCCTCACGCTGGCGCGGGTCCATTCCGGCTTGAACGATGTCGCCGATGAGAGTGCCGAAAATAACAGCCATGGCCAGCATCAGAAGACATGCTTGCACCAATGGATAATCACGCTGGTTCAGTGCGCGAATGAGCAGGGACCCGAGGCCAGGACGTGCGAACACATATTCAATGGTTACTGTTCCTCCAAGGATCCAGCCGATCCGCAGAGCAAGGATTGTGACAACCGGCACCAAGGCGTGGCGCAGGACATGGCGCAACTGGATAACCAAAGGCGAAACCCCCTTGGCGTGCAGCAGCATCACGAAATCCTGTCTTGCTGTCTCGATCATGGCAATGCGCGTCACCCTTGCCACCAGTGCAATACCGCCAACACCTGCGGCGATGACCGGCAAGATCAGCGAGGCCCACCCTCGTGCACCTGATATTGGTACCCAGCCAAGCCACACGGCAAAGATCAGGATAAGTAGCAAGCCGAGCCAAAAACTTGGTACCGTCGAGCCAATCAAGATAAGGCCACTGATACCATCATCAAGCCGCGTACCGTGAAAACTTGCGGCAATGACTCCGGCCGTGATGCCGGTCAGCGCCGAGAAGAGCAGTGCTGCGCCGCCCAGTTGCAGACTATATGGCAGATTCTGGGCGATGAGTGCGCCAACCGGACGACCTTGAATGATTGATGTGCCAAGATCGCCGGCCACCAGTCGGCTCATCCATACGAAATATTGTTCGGCGAGGCTGCGATCTAGGCCGTATTTTGCGGCAATCTGAACCCGCTGTGCCGAGGAGGAGCCCGCCCGCATGAGATTGTCGATGGGGTTGCCCGGAACAAGATGGATAATCAGGAATACAACCACAGAGACCACAAAGAAGACGGGCACAAGCAAAATGAGCCGCTTCATGATGAACAGAAACATATCGCGTCCTCGCTTGGCGTCGCTATTGCACGGTTTTCATGTCAAGGATGGTCGGCTGACCCAATTGTGGTCCGCGAATTCTTTCTGGGACTTCAAGCAAGTCTTTGTTGTAGGCGGTGTTCTGCGCCGATTCATGCAGAGGCGTGAACGTGAATTGGCTCAGCAGGTATTCCTGATACTTTTTGAAATTGGCCACCCGCTCATCCCAATTTTTCGACTGGAGCATGGCGATGTCGTGCAATTCCTCGGATTTCACGTCGTTCCACATAGCTGAGTTTGGAAAGGGGATCTTCTTGGCGCTGTAAAACCAGTCGAGGATATCAGCATTGTTCCAGTCATAATGGCTCACAACCAGTTCGTGCTCACCCTTACGGAGCTGGTCACGCAGGGTGGTGTTGTCAAAGGTCACGATTTCGGTTTCCATGCCCAAGGCTTTGAGTTGGGCTTGAACAATTTCAGCTGTGCGTTTGAACTCCGTTTCGGATCTCGTCCAAAGTTTGATGCTCAGCCGTTTCTTGTCTTTTGTCCGGACACCGTCGCTGCCACTGGTCCAACCCGCCTGATCGAGCAGTTTTTTGGCCTTATCCAGATCATGGCGAATTTCGAACTGGGGATCGACTTTCGACTCCGCCAAAGAACTGATGAGAAACTGATGTGCCTCCTGTCCCGCGCCGCTGTATACGCTTTTGAGAACAGCGCTTTGGTCGATGGCCAGCGCCGTTGCCTGACGCATGATGACATCGGTGAAGGGGCCGGACTGGCTGTTGAAATTGAGATAGGTAACGCCAATTCCTGGCAGGTTACGAAAGCCGATTTGTTTTTCCTTTTGCAACTGGGGTAGGAACTCGTTGGGGACACTCGAGAGCATCCCGACGCCTCCGGTCTTCAGTTCCAGAAAGGCTGTTGACGAGTCGGGAATTTCGCGCAGCGTCAATCGCTTGATGTGTGGTGCTCCGCGGTTTTCGGAAAGATCGCTACCCCAGGCATAATCTTCATTGGCGACAAGTACTGTCTCTTGGCCCACAACGAAGCTCTCCAGTTTGTACGGACCGGTTCCGATTGCTTCTGTCACCCCGTAACTGTCCCCCGACGCCTCGTAAGACGTTGGTGATGGAATTCCCATGAACTGTTGCGCTAGGTTGAAGATTAGATTTGGTTCTGGCCGCTTCATCACAAAGCGGACCGTGTAATCGTCAACAATCTCCACGTGATCGATAGCGGCGGTCATGTACTCGTTTGCGCTGCCTTTATATTTGCCTATCCACCAGACAATGGTGGCCGCATTGAAGGGTTCGCCGTCGTGGAATGTAACTCCCCGGCGCAACTTAAACGTCCAGTTCATGCCATCTGTAGTTGTCTCCCAGGATTCTGCGAGATGCGGATGATAGGACTGGTCGTCGTCCTGCTCGACGAGGCGATCGTAAATCAAATTTGATACGAGACTGAGCAAAGTGGCGCGAATAGGATCCTGGTTCGGTGCTCCGGCTTCTGAGCTGCTAAGCACAATGACAGCCTCCGATTCCGCGGCCTGCGCGGGTAAACCTGACCCCAGGCCGAGGCCGATACCCAGAGTTACGATGGATGAGGATGCAAGAAATTCGCGGCGGTTCATGTTTAATTCCCCTTTTATTATTTTTTCTTTCCACCCCTGCCGCATCAGTTACGATCGTGAAGCATGGAGAGGGACCAATGGTGAATCAGATCTGACATCGGCAGTCGGTGACTTGCTGTTGGCTGCTTGTGGTGATGCGTGCAGTCGGGGCCCGGAAATGCGTCGCGGCACCCATTTTCACCATGCCTCCCAACATGGTGGAATAAAGCTAGAATGAAAGAAAACAAACGTCAATTGCTATTTTGTTAGAAAACTGTCAATTTATACCATAGGATACCCAAGGGGAAAAAATGACGGAATCAGTTCGGGCGAGGCTGAGCGAGAGCCTTTTAACTGCCACCAATGCAGAAAAGGCGATCGCTAACTACATGCTGGCAAATCTAAACGGCTTGCCATTCGAGACATCGGCAACGCTGGCCGCCAAGGTTGGTGTCAGTGAACCTACAGTTGGGCGGTTTTGTCGGTCTCTGGGTTACGCGCGCTTTAAAGATCTCAAATCAGATCTGAGGGACAATATAGGGGATCGGCCTTGGCTGGTCGGTGATCGCCTCAAGGAATTCCGCGATCGCAATCTCGAAGGGGATATGCTTGCGCGCAGTTTGGATTTGGAAATAGCAGCGTTGGTTCGAATCTACGAAATTGCGCATACGAAAGAATGGAAACGCACCATCAAGCGCTTGGCTACAATACCGAGGGTATTTGTAGCCGGCTTCCAGACAGAGCGCGGAATGGCTCAGTATTTTGCCAATCAGTTGCAATATCTTCGTCCGAACGTATCTTTGGCTGATGTCGCAGGTGGCAATTTCCATGAAATTCTTATGGAGCCGCCAAAATCCTCCTGTCTGGTCCTTTTCGAAGCGCGTCGTTACTCGCAATTGGCAATATCATTGGCGCGCGAGGCGCGAAGTGCAAAAATCCCCATTACTCTCGTCACAGATGCGTTTTGTGATTGGGGTCATGATTTGGTCGACGAAATGTTCGTGGTTCCAACAGAGTTTGATATGTTTTGGGAATCAACGGCGCAGATGGCCAGTCTGGGTAATTTGCTGCTGAACGGTGTCTTCAACGAACTGGGCGTTTCGGTTGAAAAGCGAATGAACAAAGTCTCGGAACTTCACGGCAAATTCACGGGGTATGTGGGTGAATGAAAGGCTGCCAGGTTTCAAAAGAACGTTTTGAACACCTCCTGCACATTATAATCGTCATCTACCAGATAGATGATTTCCCATTTATCGAACGTGGTGCATGGATGTGAAATCCCAAGGCCAATGCGGTCGCCGTATGCGAGATTCAAACTGGGATCGAACCGCATAAAACTATGCTGGTCGTTAATATCGATGATCTGGCACTCCGGAGGAAGATCGTGTGGACGGTTGCAGGAATTGGCCAGTAACAATGGCACTGGCAACCCTGCATCGGTCCCGCAATCACGACGTCCGGCAGTCAGCAACGCAAGTCCAGGCTCGGGGATCGATTGTACATAAGTCCATATCTCAAGCGCGCGCCTCAGGCCATCCAGTTCACCAACCGCTGATTTCAAACGATCGTGATGGGTGTGATAAATACCGGAATCATGAGTAACGTAGCAGCCGCTGCGTGTTACCACCCGCAATCCGGTTTTGGACAGTTGTTCAAGGACGATATCATAATACGAAGATCCTCCAGCCGAGATGATGGGATCAGCGGTCTCGAATAGGCTCTGACGATGAAAGGATTGCGCGAGAGCCGCAATGTCACTGACGAACGCTGCAACCGCATCTTCCTGAGAGCCCGTTTTCGCTCTGATCAATCCCTCGAAGGCTTCAATTCCTATCAGTCGCACCTCGGGCGTGGACCGGATTTGGATGGCCAGTTCAGTTGCAAGCTTATTGGTCCGGCAACCGGTACGTCCGCCTTTGTATCCGCGTTCGATAAGCAATTGAACAGGATGCTGTAAATGATTACGGCGAGCCGCATCCGCGACGGCTCTCACCCCTTCAACGCTATCAACGATCATCATGAAATCGAGTTCAGGCGACTGCACCATTGCAATAATCGCATCAAGCTCTGCGTCCCCGACCGCCTGATTGGCCAGGATAATCCTTTCTGCGCCGAAGCTGCGGCAAACGCGCATCTGATGAACTGTCGCGACGGTCAATCCCCATGCACCATCGGCAATTTGGCGAGCCATTATCTGCGGACACATTGTTGTTTTGACGTGAGGAGCAATCAGTGCGCCCCGTTCGGCAACAAACTGCTTCATCCAGCGTGAATTGTGCATAAGAGCATCCGAGCGGATGATTGCAGCTGGAAGGGGGATGTCACCGTTCAGCACGTTCCAGTGCTTTCTGCCAACATCACCCATCGCCATGCGCTGTCCAAATGGAAAGCTCTTGACGGTGTCATCCAGCACCATGGATGCAAGGGCATCTGTATTGAATGGCATAGGTGCGTCCTCTTGATAATCTAAATGTCAGTCTTGTCTGATACGAACGATGTGAGTTGAACGCGCGCGGGGGAAACAGCGCCAACGTCGAAACCTTCGTCGAGGATT
This sequence comes from Phyllobacterium sp. T1293, assembly GCF_020731415.2. Classification (NCBI taxonomy): domain Bacteria; kingdom Pseudomonadati; phylum Pseudomonadota; class Alphaproteobacteria; order Hyphomicrobiales; family Phyllobacteriaceae; genus Phyllobacterium; species Phyllobacterium meliloti. The sequence goes on from NZ_CP088276.1 coordinate 442,548, forward strand.
GCGCTTGGTACCGCCTTACCGCAGGCAAGCGCAGCAGCCACTTTTGCAAGTGCAGGTGCTGACTGAATGCCATAGCCGCCCTGACCGGCAAGCCAGAAGAAACCTGGCAGGTGGGGATCGTAGCCCACGACGGGACTTCTATCCGCTGCAAATGTGCGCAAGCCAGCCCAGTGTCTTGTTATGGTTCTGACTGGCAAATCGGCCGCCTGCTGAATGCGGTCGATCGCGATTGCCAGATCCATTTCTTCCGCCTGTGCATCGCAGGGCGCGCTCGGCGTTTCGTCAGCCGGAGAAGCCAGCAGCTTGCCTGCTTCCGGTTTGAAATAGAATTTTTCATCTATATCAAGCACGAGAGGCCAGGAAGACACATCCACGTCCGTAGGAGCATCCAGTATCATCGCAGTCCGGCGAAGAGGAGTAAGGCCAACAGTGGAAGCCCCGGCATCGGTTGCCAGGCTATCGGCCCAGGCGCCCGCTGCATTGATCACAGCCGCGCATTGAAAAGTTGTTTTTTGGGTTGTGATCTCCCAACCTGCTGAACTTCTCGCCAGGTTCAAGACTTCTTCTGACGTTGCAATTTGAGCTCCGCGTGAACGGGCGCCGCGCAGGTAACCCTGATGCAACGCGTGGACGTCAATGTCCATGGAGCTTTCGTCCAGCAATGCGCAGGCAACATAGTCTTGGCGCATAATAGATACGCGGCTGCATACATCTCCAGCGGTCAGGAGGTAAGACTTTTTCCCACCACGTCCGAGTATGTTTGTCATTGCTGCAACACTGGCCATCTGGTCTTTTCTGGCAATGAACATGACATCGCGTGGGGTAAGGAGTGCATTCTGCGTAAAATTCTCAGGCGGAGTTTCGTATGTGCTGCGGCTGGCACGAGTGAGGGCCCGGATTGTCGCGTTGCCATAATTCTCTGAAAAAAGCGCTGCAGACCTTCCGGTGGTGTGATAACCGCAGTGCGCTTCCCGCTCGATAAGGAGGACGGATGAACAAGCAGCCAACTCGTAAGCGACAGACGCTCCCGCAATGCCACCCCCAATAATTACAAAATCAAACATAATCACTCCTAAATTTAGCGTATAAGAAACATAATTTTCCTATTGATCAAGTAAATTTTCCTTATCGCGTCGATCCATACGCTGTAGTACCGTTCATTTGAAAAATTGCAGGATGATAAAATTACAATGACTGATCAGAAAACGGGATTGGGTGATTTTCTCCGGGACATTCGTATCCGCAAGCACTGGACTCTGCTTGAAGTCAGCGAGATGACGGGACTGGCAGTGTCCACGCTCTCCAAAGTTGAAAATAACCAGATGTCCCTGACCTATGATCGGCTGGTTCAATTGGCGGCGGGCCTTGGCGTCGACATCGTGGAACTTTTCGGCACCAGATCGACAGACGCAACCCCCAGTTTTTTGGGGCGCAGGGCAATAAGCCGGCAAGGCGAGGGGCGGCTTATTCAAACTGGCAACTATGACTATCTCTATCTATGTACAGAGATTTCCAAGAAATCCATGGTGCCCATTCTTGCCGTTCTGCATGCCCGCTCGATGGAGGAGTTTGGCGAGTTTATCCATCACGACGGTCAGGAATACACTTATGTTATCGAGGGATCGCTGGAACTGCATACGGAGCATTATGAGCCCGTAACCCTCAAGGCAGGAGACTCTGTCTATTTCGACGCGTCAATGGGGCACGCTTATCTCTCGATCAGCGATACGCCTGCCAGAATACTGTGTGTCTGCTCGACATCCGAAAAGGAACTCATCAACTCATTGATCGGTGCCGATGGTGAAGTTTCCAGCATGAAAAAGAAATCTAGGAATTTGAGTAAAACAAGTACGATAAGAAAATAAGTTGCGCTTAGGAAAATCATTACCTATTCTGAATTTGCGGATTAATTGCCGGAAACAAGGCGCCGTTCGTGTCCGCCGAACCTCAGAGGGTATAAAATGGTTTTCTCAAGTTGGAAGAAAGTGGGGCTTGCCCTGTTGCTCGCCGCATCGGTCAGCGGCAGTGCCATGGCTGCGACTGATGTTCTGGTTCTTGCGCGGGCTGAAGATCCCCCCACGGCAGATCCGGGCGTAGAAATCAGCAATAGTGGCTATACCCTCATCTATGCAGCTTACGAACATCTGGTTGCTTACAAAGGCGGGACCACCGAAGTTGAACCTGAACTTGCCGAAAGTTGGTCGGTTGATGCCACCAACCTTGTGTGGACAATCAAACTCGCGGCGGGGCATAAATTTGACGATGGTTCGCCGGTCGATGCTGCTGCAGTTAAATTCAGTTTTGATCGCCTGCTCAAGCTGAAGGCTGGACCATCCGATTCATTTCCCGTGCTGCAGGAAGTTCAAGTCATCGATCCAATGACTGTGAAGTTCATTCTGTCTGCACCTTTCGCTCCATTTTTGTCGACTCTGGCTGTGTCAGGGGCGGCGATTGTCAACCCAAAGGTAATGGAGCATGAGGTCGACGCTGATATGGCCAAGGCATGGCTCGCCGAACACACCGCAGGCAGCGGTCCATACAAAATTGCAAGCTGGGAACGTAACCAAAGTATTGTGCTCGATCGGAACACCCATTTTTCCGGACCGGCACCTTCGCTACGGCAGGTCATAATACGGGTGATGGGCGAGGTATCTGCCCGGCGCCTTCAACTCGTCAATGGTGATGCGGATATCATCGAACAGGTGCCTGTCGATCAGGCTGAGGCGCTGAAGAAAGAGCCGGCAATTGTCGTTGAAAGTAATCCCAGTCTCTATGTGAGCTACGTCTATCTCAACAATAAACGACCGCCATTGGACGATGTACGCGTACGGCAGGCCATTGCCTATGCGGTCGATTACAAAGGCATTGTCGATGGTATCATGCAAGGGCAGGCGGAGCAGATGCGCGGCGCTGTGCCCGACGGAATGTGGGGTCACGATCCGTCAGGTTTCCAGTACAGCTACGATATTGAAAAAGCCAAATCGCTTTTGAAAGAAGCGGGGCAATCGAACATCCATCTCACCTATACGTTTTCGCAAGCTGATACATCGTGGGAACCGGTTGGCCTTGCTTTGCAAGCCAGTCTGGCAGAAATAGGTATTAAACTGGATTTGCAGGCCGTTGCCGATACCACAAAGCGCGAAATGGCCGCCAAAGGCAATTATGACCTTGCGCCCGGTGCCTGGACCCCCGACTTTGCCGACCCTTACATGTTCATGAATTACTGGTTTGATCCGGCAAGGATGGGTGGGCCAGGAAACCGTGCATTCTACGATAATGCAAAGGTGACCGATCTGGTTCGCGAGGCGGCGAGCATCGTCGATCAACCCAAACGCGAAAAGCTCTATCTGGAAGCTCAGACGCTCTCCACACAGGATGCACCTTATCTCTATCTCATTCAAAAGAATGATATTTTTGCCAGGCGCGCCGCAGTCGAAGGTTATGTTTATAACCCGATGCTAATCCAGGTCTACAACTTCGCAAAGATGTCGAAGAAGGATTAGTCAGGGCCGCAGCATCCTTACCTCCTGCCGACGTGTTGATTGGCGGGAGGTAACCTCAAATTCTGTTCCAAAAGGACGGAAGCGGAATGCGTACATCTAATGATGTGAAGAATACAAAACCTGCACGAAATGAGGACTGATGTTTATGACAATCGCCCGAATTATCGTTCCGCGCTTTATATTATTGTTTTTTGTAGTTTTCGGCGTTGCCATCATTACATTCACCATTTCACATCTGATCCCGGGCGATCCTGCCCGTATGATTGCTGGCGATCGTGCAAGTGCAGAGACGCTGGAGAACGTGCGCCGTGACCTTGGTCTTGATCGGCCTGTGACAGATCAGTTCGTCATCTATGTGCGCAACTTGGTGCATGGGGACCTTGGAACGTCATTGCGGACTCGCCGGCCGGTCGCTGCCGATATTGCCACATTTCTACCGGCAACACTGGAGCTTGGATGTATCTCCCTCCTGTTGGCAGTCCTAATCGGCGTACCGCTTGGGGTTTTTTCCGCGATCTACAAGGATGGCCCTATCGATCAGATAGCTCGTACGATCTCGGTTTGCGGGATTTCAATGCCGGTATTCTGGTTCGGCATGGTTGTCATCTTGTTGTTCTATGCCAAGCTTCAGATACTGCCTGGCAGCGGTCGGCTTGCCATGGAATTTGTCTCGCCTCAGCGGGTAACAGGTTTTTTCCTGATCGATACGTTGCTTGAGGGCAGGTTCGACGCTTTTCTGAGCGCCGTACGTCATCTCATCCTGCCGACCTTTGTTCTGGCGTTCGCAAATCTCGGCGTTATCACTCGGCAAATCCGTGCTTCAATGCTGGACGTGCTGCAGGAGGACTATATTCGAACGGCACGTGCCAGCGGTCTGCGTCGTAGAGCCATTATCTTCAACCACGCGCTGCGCAATGCGCTCATACCCTCGATTACATTACTGGGGCTGGCAATGGGTGATCTCTTGTATGGAGCGGTACTCACTGAGACCATATTCGCGTGGCCGGGGATGGGCACTTACGTTGTCACGTCGATTCAAACACTCGATTTTCCCGCCATTATGGGTTTCACCGTGGTGGCTTCGATCGGTTACGTTCTCATCAATCTCTTGATTGACCTGGCATATATGCTTGCTGACCCGCAGATCCGGGAGGTTGGATAATGACGACAGTAAATCCTGAGGAGCGTACCCATACCACTTTTGTGATGCTTCGTTCGCGCTTGCACTTCCTGTGGTATCTGACGCGGCGCAGCCCTTTGACGGTGATTGGCTTCTTGATCATATTGCTCGTCATCATCATGGTGATTGGCGCGCCTTTCATCGCGCCCTACGATCCAAACAAGGTCATGCTCTCGTCCCGGCTGTTACCGCCAAGTTCCATTCATTGGTTCGGGACAGATGAAGTTGGCAGAGATCTGTTTTCGCGGGTTGTCTACGGTTCGCGTGCGTCCTGTGGTGCCGCCTTTATGATCGTATTCATTTCAATGAGTGCGGGCGTCTTTCTTGGTTGTCTGTCCGGAGTGGTCGGCGGTGTTTTCGACAGCGCGATGATGCGGACGATGGACGTCGTTCTCGCTCTGCCCGCACTCGTACTCGCCATGGCACTGGCTGCCGCATTAGGCCCGAGCCTGTTCAACTCGATGCTTGCCGTCGCTATTGTCCGTATACCTGCCTATGTAAGACTATCCCGCGGTCAGACCCTCTCATTGCGGGAGCGCATTTTTGTAAAGGCATCGCGCACGTTCGGCGCATCCAATCTTTATATCCTGCGTTGGCATTTGCTGCCGAACGCGCTTTCGCCGCTCATTGTGCAGGCGACGCTCGATCTCGGGGGCATTGTGCTTATAGCGGCAGCCCTCAGCTTCATCGGTCTTGGTGCCCAACCGCCTACGGCGGAATGGGGAGCTCTTGTCAGCAGTGGCCGAAGCTTCATTCTCGATCAGTGGTGGTATGGCACGTTTCCGGGGCTCGCTATCCTCGTGACTGCCATGGGATGCAATCTTTTGGGTGATGGCATTCGTGACATGCTGGATCCACGATTGGGACCGAACGAATGACAGATACCGCAATGAAGCCGCATGCGTTGAGCATAGAGAATCTTTCGCTCGAATTCCCGACATATGGCGGTGCAGTCAAAGCGCTTGATGGCGTGACTATTCAGGTTGGTAATGCGGAAATAGTCGGTCTTGTGGGCGAGTCAGGTTGTGGAAAGTCTGTAAGCACCATGGCTGCAACGCGGCTTCTGCCAAAAGGCCGCTATAGGATTACGCAAGGCTCAATCAGGCTTTTCGGGCGTGATCCGAGCGCAATGAGCGATGACGACCTGCAACAGGTTCGCGGTAAGCTGGTGTCGACGATTTTTCAGGAACCGATGAATGCACTCAATCCTACCATTCGCATTGGCAAGCAACTTGTTGGAGTGATACGGCGTCATGAGGCAATCAGCAGGAAGGCCGCCGAAATTGTCGCGTCAAATATCCTGTCGGATATGCTGATACCGGAACCTTTACGTATCATGCAAGCATATCCCTTCGAACTTTCGGGAGGAATGCGTCAGCGTGTGCTCATCGCGATGGCCTTCTCGTGCAACCCTGGTTTAATCATCGCCGATGAGCCAACAACGGCTCTCGACGTCACGGTTCAGGCAGCGATTCTTCGCCTTATTCAAGGCCGTGCGCGCAGAACCGGTACCTCTGTGGTTTTCATTTCCCACAATATTGCAGTGGTGTCCCAGATATGTGATCGACTTTACATCATGTATGCAGGCCGCATCGTCGAGTCGGGCCCAACCCGTGCCGTCCTTGACAGTCCCCAGCACCCTTATACCCGCGCGCTTTTGCGATGCTTGCCGGAGCGTGTGCAACCCAAGGCGCAACTTGAATCCATTCCGGGCACTGTCCCAAATCTTATCGATCCGCCCGCTGGGTGTTTCTATCGTCCCCGCTGTCAGGAAGCGGATGAGCGTTGCTATGCAAAACCTCAGTCCACGACACTTGCGGGTGGACAGGAAGTTGCCTGCTGGCAGCGGTTGAAATCTCAAACCCCTGTATCGAGTGAGGCTTGACCATGAACGCAGCTCCTCTTCTTAGCGTGGAAAATCTTACAGTTCGTTTTCCAGGTGCAAGAGATTGGTTTGGCCGCGCCATGTCCGAGGTGCACGCAGTCAACAACGTTGATCTTGTTGTATTGCCTGGCGAGAGTCTGGGTATCGTCGGCGAATCCGGATGCGGGAAAAGCACGCTTGTGCAGGCGGTGATAGGCCTCATTGCTCCCACAAGCGGGAGGATTGTGGTTGAGGGGCATGACTTTGCGGCAATAAGCGGTCGGCAGAAGACAGAAATCCGTCAGAAGATGCAGATCGTCTTTCAAGATCCTCAATCATCGCTTGATCCAAGGCTCCCGGTCTGGCGTCTCATCACAGAACCACTGCACATCAGGGGAGGCATGTCGACTGCGGCTTTACGGGTTCGGGCGCGGGAGCTCGCGGTTTCAGTTGGCTTGAGGGTTGAACATCTCGACCGTTTGGCACACGAATTCTCGGGTGGGCAGCGGCAGCGCATAGCTATCGCACGGGCACTCAGTACCGATCCGGAGCTTCTTATCCTTGATGAGCCGACGTCAGCCCTTGATGTGTCGGTGCAAGCCCAAATTATAAATCTGCTGCTGAAGTTACAGCGTGAATTGGGCCTGTCCTATTTATTCATCTCGCATGATGTTTCACTCATCCGGCATTTCTGCGACCGCGTAGCGGTGATGTATCTCGGTCAGATAGTAGAAACAGGAGTATCTGCAGCAGTATTTGATCATCCTGCACATCCGTATACCAAGACCTTGCTCGCCAGTGTTCCCAGCCTTCAGAACTCTCTTCAGGACGTGGACGCCAGTCTTACTGGCGAACTTCCCAACAATCGGCGTCTGCCGACAGGTTGCTATTACCGCGACCGCTGTCTGATTTCTTCTACCGAATGTGAAAAGCCGCAAGACCTTGCGACAGTGGCAGCTATCAAGCCGAATTTCGAAATCTCACGTGAGGCCAGAATATCGGATCACAAAGTTCGCTGCATATTGGCGTAACGGCTGCACTCAAACTTGAACACGTGGCTTGAGTGCGCCGCTGATTGCTCCTACACCGATGCATCCGCGAAGGGGTTTTCCACTTTTGGCCAGTATGAATTTTTCAGTTTCGTGTAAGGCACATCCTCAAAGTGAGGCTGTAATGCACCCGGCGCAGAAATATACAGGATCTTGCTGGCTATGGGTTCAAAACCGGCCCGAAAATGATTGCTTGATTTCACGATCACTATTTTTCGTTGTGCCGGATCAAGCCCAAGAGCGGTCATACATTCGGGATGAAACGTCTGTGTCCGCAAGCTGTTTAGAACAATATCCACTCCCTCGAAACTTACCCATGCGGCGTCGCCGATTGAGAGAGGAACGATCCCAAAGCGTTGTGTTATCCCGGAGGCGAGTTTGCGCACGGTAACAGTCAGATCAAGCGGCTGACCAGACACCGGGCCGATTTTGCCCCCGATTCTCAGTGGCAGGACAGCACCTTCACCTGCTTCATGACAAAGCCTGACAGCAATGGGATCCCAATAAAGACACGCCGCGACATCCTTTATGCCTCGTTCGATTACGCGCCTGAGTACAAATGTTGAATCTCCCGGAGCACCACCACCGGCATTGTCAGATACGTCGGCAAGCACAACAGTGCCATGCGGCACTTCCAACGCCTGATCAAGCGCATCATCGATGCTGCTATGGCTCGGTTTCAGTGTTTCGCGCAGGTTGAATATTTCCTGTCCAAATGAAGCGGCTAGCTGCTGAGCCTTGGCGATATCGCGGTCAGCAACAACCAGCATCTTCGCGCCGACATCGGCTACGTCCCCCCATGGGAATCCGTGGCAAAAGGATACTGACAATATACCGTTCTGTCCTTCCATGGCCTTCATTCGATCCACCAGGCCGCGCAAAGGCTGTTCGTGCACCCGGAACGTACCAATCATGCGGCAATCAAATTCCGCCATCACTGGTTGGCACGTGCCCTCCAAAACTTGAACCAGAAGCTCGAAAATATGATCTGCGCGTTCTTCGATATCGGTGTGTGGATACTCCTTGTAGGCAACCAGCATGGTGGCGTTATCGAGCATTGACCTTGTCAAATGGCAGTGCAGATCAAGTTCTGCACCGACCGGAACATCCGGGCCCACGATCTTGCGAACATGGGACAACAGATCGCCTTCCACATCGTCGTAACCCTCGGCAACACAGGCGCCGTGCAGTGCGAGTAGCACGCCATTGACTGGCATAGCAGCACGCAGGTCGTTAAGAATTTCATCGCGAAAGGTTTCATATGTTGACCGGGTTGTTGTCCCGCCCGGTTCTGCTACAGCACATAGACTTTCGACGACGTCCCATCCGCGGGCATGTGCTGCGTTTAACCAGATATGCAATTGAGACGAGCAGCAGTTGAGCGGCCTTGAGGTTGCGTCGCCATGCGCAATCTGGTTCTCCCGAAATGCCTCGTAACCCGTGGGGATTGGGGAGAACGTGTTTGTCTCCGTATCCAGACCTGCAATGAATAACTTCAAGATATCCTCCGAAAACTGGGAAACATAATTTTCCTATAGATAAATTATGTTTATTGTACGAAAGTCAATCTCGTATTAATCCTAAGCTCTGCAACGGGAGAAGAAAGCATGCGTCTTTACATTTCTGCTGACATTGAGGGTATTGTCGGTGTTGTTAGCCGGGATCATCTGACGCCCGAGGGCTTCGAATATGAACGCGCACGGGACTGGATGACCGATACTGTTGTCGCCGCCTGCGAAGCGGCCCATGAAAACGGTGTCGAAGAAATCGTGCTGAGTGACTCCCATGGCAATGGACAGAGCATAAAGATCGAGCAGTTGCCCGATTATGTTCAGATTGTCCGTAGTTGGCCACGCCCGCTTATGATGATGCAGGGCATTGAAGTCGGAACGTTTGCCGGGGCGATGCTGATTGGTTATCACTCAGGAGCCAGCCATATGGGTGGCGTTCTCTCGCATACAATAGGCGGGACAGCCTTCCACGAAATTCGGATTAACGGCAAAGTCGTCCCTGAAGCAGGTATCAATGCCGCCGTTGCCGGTGACTTCGGAGTTCCAGTTATTCTGGCATCTGGGGATGATGTTGCAATGGAGGAAATCAGCCAAAACCTCGGTGATATCGTCACGGTGCCAGTGAAATGGGCGTATGGGACACGTTCCGCGCGATCACTTACCCCTGTCGTTGCGCATGAAAAGGTGCGGTCTGGGGTAAAGACGGCGCTTTCCCGGCTTGGTTCGATGCGTCCGTTTGTCGTGGAAAAACCGGTTCTGGAAATTACATTCCGCAATCGTCTTCCTGCGGAATATCTCTCCTATCTGAAGTTTGTCGAGCGCACTGACGGCTACACCATTCGCTATCAGGGAGATGACATGACCGATATTTCCAAGTTCATCATGTTCGTTCTGGGCTTCAATTCACAATTAACATTCTAACAATTGCGAACCGGTTCAGATCGTTTTTCGAGGAGTATTTGATCGATGACAACAGAAGTTGAGTGGGCGCGGCTAACTGCCCCGGAATTGAAAGTGCGGGCGGCGCAATCCAATTCACTGGTCATATTGCCTGTGGGGTCGCTTGAACAACACGGGCCACATCTACCTGTGATTACAGATACAGCGAGCGCCGTTGCCGTATCGGTTCAGGCGGCAAAAAGCGTCGCGGTGGACACTTCAGTGACTGTGCTTCCCGGCCTGTGGCTTGGCATGAGCGAACATCACCTTCCATTTGGAGGAACCATAAGCCTCGATTATTTGGCATATCGGGGTGTTTTGCAAAGCATTGTCCGGTCCCTCAAAGTTCTCGGATTCCAGAGATTGCTTATCGTCAACGGACACGGCGGCAATATCGACCCCTTGGCCGTTGCGGTCAGGGAGTTAGCGGTTGAGTACGAAATGCCTATTATTGCAACAACCCCATGGATGCTTGCTTCTGAAAAACAGGCCGCGATCTTCGAGGTCGACGCAGGTCCCACGCATGCATGTGAAGGCGAGTCGTCTGTCATGCTGGCCATCGCAGGTGATGTGGTGCGGGTGGAAAGATTTGCTGAAGCTGCAGAAAAGCATGACGGTGCAGTCTCAGTGCCATCTGGGATATCGCGGTTCTATGCCTTTCCAGAGCGGGCACCCGTGACTGGAACCATGGGCGATCCGCGATCAGCCACAGCACAAAAGGGCGAACAATTTCTCAAAGTACAAGCCGATGAGTTGGTTATGCTTATCCGCTCCGAGCAAATTTGGACCAAGCCGCAAGCTGTTTGGGGAAAATGGTGATCCCTTGGGATGATACCCGGTGAGATTGACGCCGGTCATAAAAACGAAGAGGAGAACATCAAATGTATTTCGGCAACGTCCGACATTCTGTAAAATTCGTCAGCACAGCTTTATCCGTGCTTTTTAGTCTGGCATTCATAACTTCTGTGCAGGCGAAAACGCTTGTCTATTGTTCAGAGGCTTCGCCCGAAGGGTTTGATCCAGCTCTTTATTCAGCCAATAGCACTTGGGACGCTTCATCAAAGCCGGTTTATAATCGTCTTGTGGAGTTTCGAAACGGGACGACGACAGTCATACCTGGGTTAGCTGAAAGCTGGACGATATCGGAAGATCATCTCACATATACATTCAAGCTTCGAAGCAATGTAAAATTCCATACGACCGAATATTTTACACCAAGCCGGAATTTGAACGCCGACGATGTGGTGTTCTCGTTAAAACGACAGCTCGACAAAAATGAGCCTTGGCATGATTACATCCAAGGGGTCACTTGGGACATGTCGAGTGGGATGGGGTTCACAGAACTTATTAAAGATATAAGTAAAGTCGACGATTTGACTGTAAAGATCGTTCTGACTGCACCAAGTGCGCCGGTCCTTGCGAATCTTGCAATGGATTTCGCATCAATCGTTTCAAAAGAGTATGCTGATCAATTGCGGGCAGAGGCAAAAATGTCCCAATTTAACGAATTGCCTATTGGAACCGGGCCGTTCCAGTTCGTCAACTACCAGCCGGACGCAACAATACGATATATTGCCAATAGCGATTATTGGGGCGGAAAGCCGCCGATTGATAATCTGATCTTTTCCATAACTCTGGATCAATCGACACGGTTACAAAAGCTTCGAGCAGGTGAATGTCAGATTGCATCTTATCCTGCACCCGCTGACGTGGAAATGTTAAAAGCCGACAAAGACCTTACAGTCCTTGAAGAGCCAGGATTGAATGTCGCCTATCTCGCATACAACACGCTCGTTTCGCCTTTCGATAAGGTCGAAGTACGTCAAGCACTCAACATGGCCATCAATAAAAAAGCCATTGTAGATGCGATCTTTCAGGGGATGGGGCAGGTTGCAAAAAATCCGTTGCCACCAGCTGTCTGGGGGTACAACGACGCGATTAAGGACGACGTTTATGATCCGGTTCAGGCCAAACTGATACTGCAGAAAGCAGGAGTGAAAAATCTGGCCATGAAAGTTTGGGCCATGCCCGTCAGCCGACCCTATATGCCCAATGCCCGCCGTACTGCAGAATTGATCCAGGCAGATTTTGCGCAAGTGGGGGTCTCCGTCGAAATTGTCTCCTATGAATGGGGAGAATATCTCAAAAAGGCACGCGACAGAAATCGCGATGGTGCTGTTATTCTGGGCGGAACGAGTGATAATGGTGATCCGGATAACCTTCTGAGCTACTTCTTCAGTTGTTCCAGTGTCGGTGGCAGTAACTTTTCCAATTGGTGTTATCAGCCTCTGGATACCCTTTTGCAGATGGCGCGGACGCTTTCAGATCAAGATGAACGCGCTAAACTGTATGAGAAGGCTCAAGTTATCATCAAGGAGCAAGCGCCGATTGCATCGATAGACCATTCGATGGTGGTAATGCCGATGTCGAAAAAAGTCTCCGGGTATGTCTTGGATCCGCTGGGGTCACATCGTTTTGACGGCGTGGATATCGCCGAATGAGTTCAGTCGGCTTTCGCCATTAACTGGACCTGTTTGAGCAGGTCCAGTCTATAAAAGCTGTTTCAAGACCAATCATGTAGCGGCGAAGTTGGAAACATTCCTTTGTCAAACAATTGGGCCAGATTAACCGCTTCTTCTACCCCTAAGAGCATCCGAAAAAATTCTCGTAGCGCGCGCCTCCCGCTGTGGAAATACATTCAAAGAGTGTCTTGGCCTGAAATTCAACGTCTGAATCTTCTTCACAGATCATCATGTAAGGAGCGGTGCGTAGCGTTAATGTTGCTATCGGTCGTGGTTCGCAGCATGGATAAACTTCGCGACTTTTTACTTAATCACAGCTTAATTTCGATCAGATCCGGTCGATCAATGGACCACGGCTCATCAGGCGGCAAAGCTTACATATTCCTGCTCTCATCGAACAGGCTGCTCACCTTCGCTTTCATGCGATGTTTCTTCGATTGCCGCCGGCTCGTGATCAGGCCGTTGCACTTTCGCATCATCATTGTCGGAAGGCTCGATAACCTGCTCATTGTTTGTGGAGGGAGATTGTTCATCCTGATCAACGATTATAGCTTCTTCCGAAGTGCCGACAGAAGGTTCAGGCTGCGCGCTACTATTTTCCTCCGGCTCGCTAGCCGGGACGATAGGCTCAGCTACCCGGTCTTCTGCGACCGATGGCGCTCGTGTATTTGAATCAGCCGTTGGAGTTTCATCAGCAGTATTGTTGTCAGGCTCGATCTGGCCGCCAGTCTCCATCGGGGTGGGTATCGTTTCTGGAGAGTCCAATGAGGATCTGGCTGCCTCTTTCTCCAATTCATAAGCTGGTGTGGAAGGAGTGTAGTCCACCTGCTTCAGGTCGATGTCAGTTTCTGCAATTGGCAGGTTCTCGAAATAATTTTCGGTTTGATGACTCTCGTCAATAATGACGTTGACGTTCTGTTCAGCGTAGTTGTTGACCACCACTTGTGTCGATGCGTCGATATTGATGTTAACGTTGACAGTGGGCGTAAACGTATCATCGTAGTAGCTCCAGTCTGTATAGGTGTAGTAGGGCTCATAATAGTCGGACCAGCAGGTCTCCCAATGTTCATAGGTAACCCGTTCCACGACGAAGTAGTGGGTATAAGCCGGGTAGTAGGTCGTCGTAACGACCCGATAGCCGTCCATCCAGCCCATAAACGAACCGAGGAGAAACACGGTTCGCTGGTAGTTTGCCTCATCAATACGGTCCTGTTCGACCTGGTCCAATTGGGCCGACAGTCTTCTGATATTGGCTGCGAGCTGAATATTTGACCGTGCTTCGATTTGCAGCCTGTTCACCTGTGAGCGAAGCTTGGCTACCTGCGCCTTAAGTTCTTTTACCTGCTCGAAACTTGCCTTCACGGGTTTTGATTTGACTGGTTCAACAAGCGCATAGCGCGTCCCATAGGCGGCCCAGTTCGCGGAAAGAGCGCGGACGCCTTCGCGCACCGTCGGATTGGCAATCCTGGCAGAATCCGAAATTGCTTCAATGCGGCCAACTGCAACAGAGAGACCGCTTGTAGCAGTCGTCATTTTCTTTGGGTCGCGGGAATTAAGACCTTTTTCAAGGCCCCCAAGTGCCTGCAGTGCTTCGTTCGTTGCTTTCATAAGCATGGCATCCGCCCGCGAGCCTTTTTTGGGTTCGTTTTTGTAAGCAACAAGAATAGTTGAAAGAGATCGGCGCATATTGAGTTGCAATTGGGCTGCATCAATCTTTGTAGATGATGCAGCTATAGCCGGACTGATCTCAAACAAAGGAACGGTGATTGATCCAGTCATGGCCAAAAGAAGGGCACTGCTCAACATCATCGCTACACGGCGCGTTTTTCTGATCGAGTTCATTCTTTTCCTCTTGCGTATTGGGTAGGCGCGGGCAAGTTGCACGCGCAGCGTTGTGAGGTTCGGGCGCGGCTTTCGAGCTGCTTCTGTTTGTCCTGATCGCCGTTTATTCAGCCTGCGCGTTTGCTTTTGTGCTGAAAAGTTCATCCGCGCTGCCCCCTATATTCTCCCCTATGGAGAGGCAAAGAGTTAGGTTACGCCGGGTGTTAGGCATCGTTCGCAGGAGGAATCGAACAATCGAGAAGCGGCCCTCCCCACGGTGCCTTCAATCTCAGGGCACCATTCTGCAATCGGAGTATTTCTCATACTGGCAATGTAGGTTGAATGGTCTGCCGACATGCGATGGCCGAACGATCAACGTCGACGAGATGATTGCAAATAGAGCGGCCATATAGATGGCAGCTGGCATAATGCGAAATAACATTTGCATTGTGTATTCCTTTTGGAGGCTTTCAAACGACGAAAATGTGTGACCCTGGAGACGTTAGTCGACGCGATCCTGAAGGTTGGGACCCTGCGGTTTAGCGTATTGAGAGTTCGTCCCGGTCGGGCATATCGAAGACTGGCGAAGACTCGTTACCAGTTTATCATTTTGACATTAGGGCCGCCGGTTTGCCCGATACTGTATGAAAATCTGAAACGTCCCGCCTGCATGTCGGGCCAGGCAACCAACATCGTAAAAAACATGCCGGATAACGCAGCCACATAAATGAGGACTGGTACAAAACGAAACAGCACGCTCATGTTGAAGCTCCTGGTTTTTGCTCGGATATCGAAGAAATAAACCATCGTGTGCGATCGCCTAATGTCTGCTCGGTTGCATGGATTTTGACCTCGTTGCCAATTCACTTGTTATGCTTTGACGGTGGCAGGTATACTTTATGATGCCTGAAAAACGCGTGAGTGCGTTGTCAGCGAATTGTCAGCTTCATTGAACTAAGCTATCTCCTTGACGGGCTTAGATGGTTTTAGGAGGATGCGAGTGCGTTTTCGGCCCCTGAGAGCCTTGCTGCGGTGTGCGGTTGTTGTCCTGGCACTACACCTTCCCAAGGCGGTGCAAGCACACGAATGGACAAGTGACGTAGAAGGTGTTCATTACATCCAAATCTCAGACGAGGGAGATTCGGATGGTTCTCCGAGCGACGGTGGCACTGTGGGTGGATCGGACTCGGACGATGGGGTTTCCGATTCAGATGAATCCGAAGGCGATCAGCGATCTTACCCCGATGGTTCCGGAGGCAACCGACCCGACGAGAAATTTGTTGGACCAAATGGCGCTTTAAGGGCCGTCCAGGCCAATAGAGCCCTCCCACTGGCCGACATTGTAACCATTGCCCGCCGCCTTACCAACGGCCAGATCATTGACGCACGGTTGCGCCCCGTGAAGGGCGTTCTCCAGTATGAGTTAAAGGTGCTCGAGACCAACAGCGAAGTCAGCCGCTATTCTTTCAATGCCCGTACAGGCAAACTCATAAGAGTGAGGTAAACATGCGCATACTTGTTGCCGAAGATGACCGCCGCATAGCAGAGTCACTTGGCGCAGCACTATCGGCCGCCGGTTTCCTCGCGGAATATGCCAGGGATGGAGAAGACGCCTGGTTTCGTGGTGACACCGAGACATTCGATGCCGTGATCCTTGATCTGGGCCTTCCAACACTGGATGGCTTGACGATCCTGAAGCGCTGGCGCCGCACAGGACGTAACGTTCCCGTATTGATTCTTACCGCGCGCGGCCAATGGGACGAAAGAGTGGAAGGAATCGAGTCCGGCGCTGACGATTATGTTGTTAAACCTTTCCGGATGGAGGAGGTTGTGGCACGCATACGTGCGATCGTGCGCCGGGCAGGTGGCTTTGCATCATCTCAGATTGAAATTGGCGAACTGGTTCTCGACACACGGATGAGACAGGTCTCGCGCGCAGGCGTTCCAATCGTATTGACACCACAAGAATACCGGTTGCTCGCTTTCATGGCACACCAGGGCGGACGTGTCGTTTCACAGATCGAGATTACCGAACATCTCTACACGCAGGACTTCGAGGGTGGTTCGAACGCCGTTGAAGTCTTGGTTGGTCGCCTGCGCAAGAGATTAGGTGCCGATATCATCGCAACACGTCGCGGCTTTGGCTATATTCTCGGTGGGGATGCCCCTTGAGAATCCGGTCTTTACGGGTTCGTCTTATACTGGGAGCTGGTATCTGGATTGCCATTGCCCTCGTATTGGCGGGTGTAACTATCGGATATCTATTCACCAATAATGTGGAGCGAGGCGCGTCCGCAGATTTATCGGCGACAATGTCCCGCCTTGTCGCCTTGATCAATCCGGACGCGCCCGGTGCCTCACCTTTGCTTACCGGCGCTTTGCCTGATCCACGCTATCAGACACCCGTCAGCGGTCTCTATTGGCAGATAACAGATCTTGGTACCCAGCAAAACATCCGCTCGCGATCCCTCTGGGATTATGTTCTCAAGGTTAGCCCGTCAAAAGAAGGCGGACAGCTTTCTACCGTTCAAGGGCCGGTGGGCCAATCATTGCTTGCATTGTCCCTTACGGCACGCTTTGCAAAGACCAAAGATGAACGGCGCTTTCAGATCATTGTCGCTCAAGACAGGTCTATCCTCGATGAAGCGATCACCCGATTTGGGCGGGAACTGGCCTTAGCACTTCTGGTCCTCGGCCTCGTCCTTGTCGTTGCCGTCATCTTGCAGGTGCAGTTCGGTCTTTTTCCGTTTAAGAAATTGCGTAAGGATATTGAAAGTATCCGCAATGGTGTTGCTTCTTCAATCGATGCCATCTACCCGCTGGAAGTTGCAGCTGTGGTCGGCGAAGTAAATGCCCTCCTTGCCATGCAACAGAAATCTATGGATTTTGCGCGATCCCGTGCGTCCGATCTTGCTCACGGGCTTAAAACTCCGCTCACCGTGTTGGGCACGATTGCCTATGAGCTCGAAAAAGACGGCAACACGCGTAGTGCAGCATCTATCATCGATCTGACGAACGAGATGCGTGACCGGATAGATTATCAGTTAAGACTGGTCCGACTGCGTCAACGCGTTCGGATGCATGCACTCAGCGCGTCATTAAGCAGCGTGGTTCCCCGCACGATTGCGGTGTTGAAAAGAACACCGAAAGGCGAACAGCTGGTCTGGGTCGTTAATGTCATGGATGGTCTGAACGTCGACATCGACGTAAACGACCTTGTTGAGCTTGTCGGTGTGATACTGGAGAACGCTGCGCAATGGGCGAACACGCAAATTCACATCAAGGCTAAGCAGGACGGCGCGTTTGTCGAATGGCAAATATCCGACGATGGTCCGGGCATTCAGGTTTCAGATCACAGTACGATTGGTCGACGTGACAGGCGGTTGGACGAGACAGGCACAGGCACTGGGCTTGGCCTGGCGATTGCTTCTGAAATTGTCTCCCTCAACAACGGAACGATTGCGTTTAAATGTTCTAATCATGGTGGACTTGAAGTCATCATCCGCTTGCCAAGTGTAGCAGCCAGTTAGAAATGTCGCGTTGTATGCAAAGTAAAAATGTCATCCTGACAGATGCCGAGGCTCATCGACGGGCAGGGTGCAGCCCTCAACATCGCAGCCCGGACATTGCCTTCCCCGTGTCTTATGGGGATCTAGGCGGTCTTTATTTGCCTAACGCATCAAAGTCGAAGGCCGCACCATCGGCTATACCGATGATATGGAATGGATCGAGGCGTTGATCCATCATCTGGTCGATTACAGGGATGCGGCCCGGCTCCTTGAAATTCCATTGGCAGAATAAGAGCAAATGATCCTTTGTGGGGGGCGGGCAGATTGTCTGCCCGTCTGGATGTCATTCTGGTTAATCGCACACTTCGTATTCGTAATCGGGCGAAGTGTTCCGAACGACCTTGCGGTCACGATAGATGATAGAAATTTTGTCGCCGCGTGCGTCGCATGCGGCATTAAAAAAACTTACGGGATCAACGGGCTTGCCATTATGATCCTTGTTGTAGTCATTGTATTCGATCTCGTAAACCTGATTGCCATACACCTTGGTGTACTCGTTGCATTCCTTCTCGTATTCGCATTCTTCGACAATCGCAAAATCAAAGCGGATCTCCTTCGGTCCTTTAGGTGCAAGTTCCGAGGCGTTCTTCTGGGCGATGGCGAGATAGGCATCGTGAGCCCGTTTAACCAGCAGCTTGGCAAACTTGGTATTGGTTTCTGGTGACAAAACGCCTTTGGATCTATCCCATGAATCGAGATTGTCGGGTTCGATGGCCTTGAAGCCATCAGCCGCGCATTGGTCGATCCAGGGACCGATTATGTCCATGAGTTTCTTTTGTTTTACGACTGTTGAGACATCCAATATATATTCATTCGTCCATTTTGGATCGGTAACGTATTCACCATTCTTTTTGACCAGCAGATCAGGATGGTTTGTTGTCCACCACTTTTTCAGCTTCGGTTGCGTCTGGAAAGCATTCACGTAACAGATGTTGTATTTGTCTTTTACAGGGGCAACGGTTCTGTCCCGGACAACGATCTCCACATTGCCTTGCGGGTTGTAGTCGCCTCCAAGCTGGTAGTCGAATTTGCCATGAGCGGGAGGCAGTGTGATTGTTTGAGCATTTGCAGACAAAACACCCCAGCCTGTAGCGACGACGGCGATCATCGCCGTTTGGAACCATTGAGTACGCATTTCGATCAAGACCTTGTCTAGCTGAGTCCCCCCGCCTCAAGCACGGCGCTCTGGCGTGATCATTGGACGGACTGGTTAACTCTGCCTCTAATGTTCATGTTAAATTTGCACTGTTTGCCGCTTCAGGTGAAAGTGCAGGAGCGGGCGTCAAAATATGGGGCGCGATAAGGCCAAGTTTATTGGTCATAGTTAAAGTCCAGAGTGGCGCAAATTGGTAACATATGCCGCTTTTTGTCTTGCGACCTAAAACTCATCCCTGTGCGGGACTTTTGGTATGAGTATAAATGGGATAAAAAGACTGTTGGTAGGGACTATGGGGCTGCAGACCTGTGCTTGAATCTCATAGACAAGTATCTGGCTCTTACCGGCACCTCGCTTAAATTGCAGGCTGTATTGGTCAGATGTATGGCGGCAAAGTCTTGTTCATTCGACACGGAGCAACCGCAGAACCGGCCACGGCTTGGCCGTATGTGGCAGACACCAATCCGCGCAATGAAGAAGATTTGAATTACCTGATACGTCTGTTACGAAGCAAGTTTCCTGATAACGACGCGAAACTTTTGTATGTTTGGCAAGAGCCCATTGCACATCACGAACTCAATCCCGATTTGCTCGACCAAAACATATTTATATCTGGACTGGATTGGCCAAAACTCTCGGGCCATTGGGAAGGAGACGACAATGTTTGGCGTGAAGTTCTCGATAGGCTGCGGAACAGGACAATCCTGTCTGGACGTGCCGCGTCCTATGTAAGCCAATAAGGTAGGTCCTACGAGGCCAAAGCTCTGAAAACAGTCATCTGCGCCGGAGTTGATATGCGCACTTTGTGCTTTTGATAGTGCTCATCGGTCTATTCGTGCTTCCTGCAGAAGCACAGCAGGCTGTCTTGCAGAGTGGTTTGACCGTTTACAAACTGCGTCAAATTCAGCCACGATCATTGGTGCCGAACACCACTCCAGCAATTTTCCATCAGCGCTTCCGTAAAACCTTCATGCCCCTGAACGTAGAAATGAATTATCGATTATAGCTATGTCGCTTACCACAAAACTTGTTCCGGGCACGGATTGAGGTAACTGGGGCAGGTATGTGGTCACGCCTCATAAAAAACCTCCCCATTTTACTTAGCTTTTCCAGCGGTGCTTTAACCTCAGTTGATATCCCTAGAATTTTCCGATGACATTAAGGAAGACGCCCTGATCGTTGAGGGTCAGGTCTCGGAGGTCATCGGAGAAGTTGCCGAAGTTATAGCCGACGCCGACCTTGAAGTTCTCGCCAACATGGCGGTAGAGGGCAACAAGGGCGCCGAAATCGGTGGTCTGGGCTTCAGGCATGTACATGACCCGCCCTTCCAGAAGGCCATCCCAGTTCTTGACGATGTGCAGGTCTGTACGCACGATGCCGAGATGCGCCGATGAGGTCTGCCAGTCGTCGTACTTTTCCCGGTCGCCTTCGAGCAGCCGCTGGCGCACCTCGCCGTAGCGGAAGCCATATTTGCCGCCGACGGACAGCCACGGGAAGAGATCATAGGTAAAGTCCGCCGACAGGATATGGCTGCGCTGTGAGGGGCCATATTCATCACCGGTTACGGCACTGACCTGATTCTGACCGGGCGAGTCATAAAGCCATGTATATTTGAACAGGGCATTCAGCCGGTCATTCTCCACAGGCCGATAGGCATAGCCGAATGAAGCCTCGACATAATTGCTATCGCGGAACGAGCCATCGGAGTTTGAATCCGACAGAACTGCATCGACATTAAAGAGTATCCGCCAATTGTCATTGGTCTTCCAGTTCACACCCGTGGCGAACAGATAGGTATTGCGGTCGCGGGTATTGTCTTCCGAATCCTCAAAGCGCGCTTCACCACGAATGCGTGCGGTGATCTTGTCATTGTCTTTATAGCCAATGGACAGCGAGACAGCCTTGCGGTCGAAGTCAGAGCGGTCAAGTCCCGTATCAGGATCAACTGTGTTGTCTTCGATGGTTCCGGCTTCAAAACCGCCGTCAAAGGTCCATTGCTTGTCGGGGGTATAGACTACACCGTAGGATTTGGTCAGCGAATCCCGCCGGCCAAAGAGGTCGTAATTGTTCTCCGCATAGGCAGACCAGTAGTCATCGAACTTGCGCCGTGCGCCGATGACGATGGAACCCTTGTCGACTCCCGACAGATCATAGGAGCGTTCCAGATCATAGGCACGGTCGGGATCAAGCCGGTAACCGATGTAATAGCTGTCATCGGCCGTTGGGTTATAGACAATGCCTGCCAGCGCCCCGAGCCCATTGGTGCCGTAGGAGATTTCGCCTTCCAGATCGATCTTGTCGGTCAGCTTATATTTTGACCCGACACCGATGCGGTCACCGCGATCAATATCGCCGGAGTGCGACAGCGTCCCCTGACCGAAGGCATAATAGGTGTGATCGGCATCGGGCGCATATTCCACGCGCACGCCCGCATCAAGACGTGATCCATTATAGCCTGATTTGCGCACCGACGAAGCACGCGGGTTTGACAGGTCCGTATAGGTGACACCGAAAGCGACCTTCCAGTATTCATCCAACTGCTGCGTAATGGCGGCGCTGCCCTTGCGTTTGGTGCGCCCCCCAAGCTCCCTGCCATCAAATTCGCTGCGGGCATTGGATTCGGTAAAATCATCATAGGCAAGGTTGAACTTGGTATCCTTGGTAATCTCCACATCCGCATGCGCACCCCAGATGCGCTGATCAACGGATATCTGGTCGGAGAGCGTGGAGAACCCGGCCTCCTTCTGCTCATAGTAAGCGCCGACTGTGCCCTTGACCCCGCTTTTGGTCAAATCTTCAAGATCAACTTGCCCCTTGGCCCGCCAGGCCATGGCGGCCCGATCACGGGTGCCCGTGGTGTCGACATCGCTGAGCGTCAGACCGCCATCAGTCGAGCGCGACGAGCCGAAGCCCGGACCCTTGGAATGCGAGACTTCTGCTTCAAGAAAGGTCTTTTCCGAATGACGGATCTGGATATCGGCGCCATAAGCCTGCTGGTTGGCAAGCCCGGTATTCTCGTTCATGCCGGTTACGCCGATACGCACTTTGTCATCGAACCATTTTTGCGCTCGTCCGCCATAGACATAGCCGTCAAGATCACCCGCCACCGGGGTGAACTCATATTGCGAGATCAGGTAGACCTTGTTGCCGCCAAGCGCGCCCTCGCGCACCGGACCTGTCGTTCCCGTTGACGAGGACAAGGGGCGCTTCAAGATCACTACACCCTGCAGATAATCGAATGAATAGTCTTCACCATAGCGCAGCGTGCGACGCTCGATCACCTGATTGGTGGTGGAATCGCGCACTTCGACCGTCACTGTTTCCGAACCGACCGTGATGTCCTGGCGGCGCATGAAGTAGGCGGAACCACCGGTTCCCAGAAACTCGTCGCGCTGCGGCAGCGTATCGGGCTGGGCGGCATAGAGCGTGACCTCAGTCTCGCGCTCGCCAAACGGTGTTGTCGCCTCCGAGCGGTAGACGCCGCTCGCACCATAAAGCGCACGTTCCGAACGCATGAACTCCGTGCCCTTGATGATGGCCTTGTAATTGCCCCACATCACATGGCTGTCGCCGCGATCAAGCCGGACAAAGAACTTGCCATTAGTCGGTGCATCGTCGATCACAGTCGAGTCATCGCCATAGATCGGATAGAACTGATTGGGATCGATCCGGCGCAATAATTGCCGTGGGTCCTTTGAATCAATCCCGCGGAACATATTCTCCAGTTTATCCTCACCGGTATCCCCGGCTGCAGTGAGGAGATATTTACCCTTGATCTTGCCTTTCACGTAAAAGGCCAGCCTACCTTTGGTGTAAACGTCGTCATATTCTCCGGAGCGAACCGTTTCGATGTTCTTGTCCCCGAAGCGCTTGCCGACGGTCAGATCCGCAATGGCCACATAGAACCAGTCATTTTTCGGAATGTTGATCTGCCGTTTGAAGTCAAGCGCGCTGCCCTTCATCGAACCCAGAACCGCCACATCCACATCATGATCGCCGGGCGGCAGAATGCGCTGCATGACAAAGGCATGATCAGGATCAGTCGGGATCGTGTCGCCCAGGGCCCGCACCTTGTAGCCCTCAGGCACATTGCGCCCATAGACGGTGACAGCACCGCCATAGACCTGAATGTTACGCAGCGCCGTATTGTCATCGCCCATGCCAGGCGCAACCGCGTCCGTTACCTTACCCTGATTTTCAGGAGGCAGTTCCCGATCCGTGCGGGCCAGCGACAGCGGCGTCGTCTCGTCATAGCGCGCCTTGTCGTCATAGACGCGCAGGACATATTTGAACCGAGTCTCATCGTTCTTTGTCGGCGGCATTACCCAGCCCGCCTCGCCATTGACCGCAACCGGAATGACCGCCACGGGTGCTTCGGTCACCGAATCCTTTGCTTCGAAAATGCGGATTTCCGAACGCGTGATGAAGGCAGGATAATTTGATGTGGCAAGAAAGCGGACCGGTTCTCCCACACGGTAGGAGCGCCGCACCGGCGTTGTCGATACATTCAGCAGCGGCTTTGTATCAAGGCCGTCGAACTTGACCTGAATGTCGACGGCACTCAACCCAACATCGGCCTTGCGCTGAAGATCGGGGGCTTTTTGCGCAACCGCCGGCGTTGATTTTACCGCCTCGGCGGCTGGCTTTGCCGGCTTTCTGCTTTCCACAACAGGCTCGCCGTCCACACTGATCGAGAAGGGAATGTTTCCGGCATCGCCGGGCTTTTCCTGTTCGACATTGGGCGCAATGCGCGCACCCTTGACCGCCGTGCTGTTATCCAGAACCTGACCCCGCAATGCACTGGTGCAGGCCGTATCAAGACATTCCGGCTTGACCGTCTGTTCCTGCGCAACGGCCGGGCCAAAACCCGTACCGAGGAACGCACAACCGGCAAGCAGCAGGCGGTAACGCAGCTTTGACGACAGGCTGCTATTCTTGTGAGATGAGTTGGCGCGGATCGTTCTCATTTGCCTGCCTCCACGCGTGTCTCAATGTTCAGCTCGTACCCACCTCCGGCCGACTTCCACCGTTTGGCTATTTCCTCCTGAATGGCGTCCATGCGCTCAGTGACAAGCGGCGTAGCAGAACCGGCGATATAGCTGATGCGCAGTGTCGACGGCTTCTCCTTCAACACCGTGATCAATTGGTCGAGGCCCTTCTCCCACTGGTCTTTCAGCGTGTTGCCGCCCGTCTCAAAGGCTTCATCCTTCAGATCAAGCCTGACCACACGGCCCAGCGAAGCGCCGAAGTTCAGCGAGGACATCTTGCCCGCCGTCAACCGGATCACCCGCGGGTTCTCCGTCGTCAGCCGGTACCCCGTCGGCAGCGTGCGGGGGTCCAGCTTCATGATGAAGTTCGAACCGATACGGCTGTCGGGAAGATCGGCGCAGGCCACATGGAAGCGCCCAAACTTATCCGTCGTGATCAACAGACCACGCACCGTGACAACCCGTACGCCCGGCAGCCCCGGCTCGCCCTCATCCTGATAGCCATTGCTGTTCAGATCATCAAAAACCTTGCCGACGATATCACCGCAATCGAACACCGGCTCGACCACGATCTCCACCGAGGCACTAGCATCCGGCGCAAGCCTGTTGCCGCCCGGACCCGTCACCTGCGCCCGGTTGACATGTTTGCCCGGACCCGCGGAGCTCAATGCCAGCATCTGCAACCGGATGACAACTTCAGCCTTCGGCCCAAGTGAGATGTTCTCGAACAGCACACTCAATCCGTTGATTACGGGCGTTACCGCAACCCCGTTGACCGTCGCCGAGCCGTCCACATAACGGAACCCTGACGGCATCCGGTCAATCACATTGACACCGCCAACATTGCTGTTCGTCTTGTTCGTCACCTTGATGGTGAACGGAGCCTTCTCACCACGCCGGATCTGCCGCAACCCTGCCTGTTTCGTGATCGTCACGTCAGAAGGTTGGGCCGCAGGCAGATCCAGAACGGCCTTGGCTTCAGCCGCATCAACCGCAGTTCCACCGGTAGCACCGCCTCGATAGTATCCGCGTGCCGTCGCCTTGTTGAGAACACCATCCTTGACGCCAGCCGCGTCATCCACATCCGACTGCGCCAGCTTGTAGGTCGCCGTGAACGTATGTGTCTGGCCCGGCGCAATGGCTGTGGGACCCGGCGAGAATGCACCGAGCTTACCTGCTGCAGGCTTCCCGTTGAACGTCGGTCCCGCATCAACAGGGGCAATGTCATTGACAACCACATTGCCCGTATTCTTCACCACAAAGCTGTAGGTGATTGTATCATCGGCATCAACAAACCCGTTGCCGTTCACATCATTGATCTTGCCGGCCTTGGTGACCTCGATCTTCGGCTGCTGCTCGATCGGAGCAGTCCATGTGCTTGGCGCACTGGTCACAGCTGTCCCGCCGCTGGAAGGCGTGCCGGAAGCCGTGGCTGAATTGACGACTTGCCCAGCATCGAGATCCGCCTGAACAAGTGTATAGCGTGCAGTAAACGTCGCTTTATCGTCGGTACCGGCTTTGAGCAGCGCAATCGGTCCACCGGAAAGAACCACATTCGGCAAGGCGTCCGCTACAGTGACATTCGTCAGGTCCACATTGCCTGTGTTGGTAACTGTGAATGTGTAGTCGATCGTCGAGCCAACAGTGTTTCCTGATGGTTTGCCTGCGCTCTTGACAACGGTCAAAGACGCATTTGGCGTGACAGGCGTGGTTACCTGACTGGGCGGGCTCGTGACGGCATTGCCGCCCGTTGCCGGCGTACCAGATACTGTCGCCGTGTTGACGACTTTTCCGGCATTCAGATCAGCCTGGGTCAATGTATAGCGTGCCTTGAACGTCGCCGTATCCTGCGCACCGGGCGCCAGGTCAATCGGCCCACCCGTCAGCACAACGCCGGGAAGACTATCGGCCAGCGCAATGCCCTTTATAGTGACATTGCCGGTATTCTTTACGGTGAACGTATAGTCAATCGTCGAGCCGACCGTATTGCCCGATGGTGTTCCCGCCTTCTTTTCGACGCTCAGCCCGGGGCTCAACGTCGCCTTGACGGTTACCGTTGCAACCGGCGACGTCGTCGTCCCGTCTGTGGCATTTGCGTTGTTGGTCACAGAGCCGACATCCAGATCGGTTTGCACGATTGTATATGTACCCGTGCAGGTCAGCGTTGCCTTTGGTGCAAGCCCACCCGTTGGCAGCGCCGGACAGGATACTGCCGCAATCTTGTCGTCCGTCACGGCAATGGCTTGCGTGATCGTTACATTGCCGCTGTTGGTCACGACGTAATCATATGTGACCTTGCCACCCACCGCGGTGTACGGATCACCAGAGGTCGCTTTCTTGATCAAACTGAGGGATGGCGTTGCCTTGATCAAGGCGGTTGCCGTGCCTGACCCGGACACAGCCGCACCTGTTGGCGGGTTGCCCGTGACGGTCGCTGTGTTTACGACTTTACCCGCGTCGATATCCGCTTGCTTGAGTTTGTATTGGGCTGTGAAGGTTGTCGTATCTTCGGCATTTGGCAACAGCTCGAGGATCGGACCACCGGTCAATACAATGCCGGTAAGCGGGTCGGCGAGCGTGATATTCTTGAGGGTTACGTTACCGGTGTTCTTTACCGTGAAGGTATAATCTACCGTTGCGTCTACCGTATTGCCCGAAGGCACACCTGCCGTCTTGACGAGCGTGATTGCAGGCGCTGCGGTAATGTTTGTGATCACCTGACTATCGGCAGAGACCGGTTTGTTATCAGGAGTGAGGCCGTTTGCGATAACTTTGTTGGTGACAGAGCCGTTGTCGATGTCCGCCTGTGTCAACTTATAGACAGCCGTGAAGGTTGTTGTATCGATATCAGTCGGATTGAGCGTGGCAATCGATCCACCGGTCAATACAACACCGGCCATCTGATCAGCGAGCTTAATGTTGCTCAATGTCACATTGCCGGTATTCGTGATCTTGAAGGTATAAGCAATCGTCGAACCCACGGTGTTGCCCGATGGTGTGCCAGCTGTCTTCTCGACTGTCATGGCAGGTGCCGACGTTATTGGCGTCGATACCGTGGCGCTATCACCTGTTACCGCCGGGCTGTTGTCAGGCTTGCCTGATACAGTAGCTTTGTTATCAACCTTGCCGGCGTTGATGTCGGTCTGGGTGAGCGTATAACGCGCCTTGAATGTTGTGGCGTCTTCCTTGTCCGGATCAAGATCAATCGGACCACCGGCCAGCACAATGCCAGGCAGTATATCGGTAAGTGTTATGCCTCTCAGCGTTACATTGCCTGTATTCTTGACTGTAAATGTGTAGTCAATAGTGGACCCAACCGCATTGCCGGAAGGCGTTCCTGCCTTCTTTTCTAGCGTAATACCGGCTGCAGCGGGAATGACTGTCGATATACCACTTGTGCCCTTGACATCGGGGCCTGTTGGAGGTGTGCCCTTCACGTCGGCACTATTATCTACCCTACCTGTGTTCACATCG
The DNA here is from genome assembly GCF_020731415.2 of Phyllobacterium sp. T1293. Lineage (NCBI taxonomy): Bacteria > Pseudomonadati > Pseudomonadota > Alphaproteobacteria > Hyphomicrobiales > Phyllobacteriaceae > Phyllobacterium > Phyllobacterium meliloti. The sequence goes on from NZ_CP088276.1 coordinate 470,124, forward strand.
TCTTGCGTCAGCGTGTAGATGCCGGTGCAAATCGTCGTCGCATTTGGCGCCAGTTCTGTGGCAGCACAAACCGGTGGTGACGTCAGTTTGTTGTCGGTTACAGCAATGGTTTTCAACGTCACATTCCCGGTATTTTTGACGGTGAATGTGTAGGTGATCGTCGATCTAGCCGTGTTGCCAGTGGGCGCCGATGCCTTTTTATCGAGGGTAATGCTCGCCGCCGATGTGATCAGTGATGTTACAGTACCATCGCCCTTGACCACTGTGCCATTGGGAGCTGTGCCGGATCCGGTCACGGTGTTTACGACCGAGCCTCTGTCGACGTCTTCCTGCTTAAGTGTGTAGACAGCAGTGAACGTCGTTGTGTTCACGGTACCTGGTTCAAATGTGGCAATCGAACCGCCGGAGAGAACGACGTCAGCCAATTGATCCGAGAGCGCAACATCTTTCAGGGTCACATTGCCGGTGTTCTCGACCCGGAAAGTGTAGCTGATCGTCGAACCTACAGTGTTGCCTGATGGCGTGCCCGCAAACTTTTCAACTTTCAGGGACGGTGAAGCAGTGATGTTGACAGTTGCATCATCAGTCGCGGTGACTGCAGAACCGGTCGGCGGAGTGCCGCTGACAGTGGCCTCGTTAACAACGGTACCAATGTTAACGTCATCCTGTGTCAGCGTATAAGTCCCTGTACAGGTTGTGCTTTTACCAGGGTCCAGCAATGTCAGGGCGCAGACGGGTGCAGTGAGCAACTTGTTATCGCTGATCGCAATTGCGCTCAGTGTCACATTCCCGATATTCTCAACCGTGAATGTGTAAGGTACGGTCGAACCCTTCTTGTTCCCCGTAGGTGTACCAGCAACCTTCTGCAACGAGATCGCCGCCGCAGATTTTATGGGCGTTGAGGTCTGTGAGTCGTTACTGGTGATGGATGGCGAACCACGCGATGGCGTACCGGTTGCATTGGCAGTGTTGTTGACAAAGCCGGCATTCACATCACCCTGCTTGATCGTATAGGTACCCGTACACTGAGCCACTTCCTTCGGATCAAGCGCGGTCTTGTCACATGTGATCGTCGCGATCTTTGCATCGTGGACGACAATACCGGTGACCTTCACATTACCCGTATTCGTGACGGTAAATGTGTAGGGAAGCGTCGAACCTGCGGTCTGACCGGACAGGGTTCCTGCATTCTTTGCAATGGTCAGTGCGGCGGCTGCAGGAACATTCGTGGTGAAGCTGTCAGGCGGGCTCGTGATAACTTTGTCGGTCGGCGTTCTACCCGAAGCAGTTGCCGTATTGAGAATGGTTCCATTCTCAATATCGGCCTGTTTCAGCGTATAATCAGCAGTGAAGGTCTTGGTCTCCCCAGGCTGCATCGTGTAAGGGCCACCACTGACATCGACGTCAATCCTGTTATCGGCAACATCGACCAGTGTAAGCGGTATATTGCCGGTGTTGGTCACCACAAACGTGTAGTGGACAATCGATCCTGCAGTGTTTCCTGTCGGAGGCGTGGCCGACTTGACGATGACCAGTGCGCCCTCTTCAGGAATGGTCTTTTCTTTTGTTGATGGCGGGCTGATGACGGATTTTCCGCCTGCCGTTTGCCCTGCCGCCGTTGCCGTGTTTGTTACCTTGCCGGCGTTCACATCGGCCTGGGTCAAGGTATGCGAGCCCGTACAGGTTGTCTGCGCACCGGGAGCAAGCGCCGTCACGGGGCACGTTGCGGCGGCATCCAATTTGCCGTCACTCACAGAGATATTTGTCAGCGGCAGATTGCCGTTATTCGTTACAACAAAAGTATAATCGATCTTTGAACCGGCCCTGTTTTGCGCAGGCGTTCCGGCAACGACATCCTTGACGATGGCAAGCGATGGCTTTTGCTCAATCGGCGTGTCCGTGGAACTCTGCAGACTTGGAACAGGAGTGCCATTGCTGTCGGTTCCCGACGCAGTCGCACTGTTCGTCACGTGTCCGCGATCGATGTCTGCCTGGGTAATCGTATAGACACCTGTAACCGTCTTGGTCTCATTGACAGCAAGCGTGGCAATCGGATTGCCGGTCAGGACAACACCCACAAGGGTTTCTGTTACCGTCACATTTGTCAGTGGGAGATTGCCGGTATTCTGCAGAGTGAACGTATAAGGGATGGTCGACCCGACAACACTGCCGGTTGGTGTTCCATGGGTTTTAACCAGGCTGAGTTCTGGAGCCTGTCTGATGCTGACAACGGCGCTGTCATCATCCTTAACAGTCGTGCTTCCGGATGTTCCAGTGGCCTCCGCCGTATTGATCACCTCACCCCTGTTCACATCCGCCTGGGTGATTGTGTAGGTAGCCGTGAATACATGCGTCGCGTTGGGCGCAAGCGAAACCGGCCCGCCAGGAACGGCGAGAAGCGGATCGGTAACATTGACAGCCGTCAATGGAAGATTGCCAGTGTTTTTAACGGTAAAGGTATAGACGATGGTCGAACCTGCACTGTTGCCCGATGGCGTACCGGCAGTCTTGACAAGGTTGATAGCTGGTGCCGCCGCGATAGGGGTCGTCGTCTGCGATGGATTGCTGACAACCGGCGATGTACCGCGCGAGGGTGTACCGCTCGCTGTTGCTGTATTGTCAACCTTACCGGCGTTCACTTCCCCCTGCGTGATCAAATAAGTGCCTGTACAGGTCGTCACAGCCTCCGGTGCGAGCGAGGTTGCATTGCAGGTGATATTTGTCAGCTTTGGATCATTGACGGCAATATTGGTGACGAGCACGTTCCCCGTATTGGTGATCTGGAACGTGTAGACAATCGTTGAATTTTCCGTGTTCCCCGACGGCGCGCCTGCCCGCTTGACGAGGGAAAGGGCAGATGCCGCCGTGATGGGTGTGGACGTTGTTGATGGCGCACTGCTCAGCTCCGCTCCACCACCTTGCGGCGTGCCCTTTGCAGTCGCACTGTTGTTGACGACACCCGCCTCGATATCCGCCTGAACAAGCGTATAGGTAGCCGTGAACGTGGTCGTATCAACGGCGCCAGGCACAAAAGTCGCGATGGGACCACCTGCCAGAATAATGTTCGGCAGAAGATCGGTCACTTTGACATTCGTCAGGGTAACGTTGCCGGTATTCTCCACCCTGAAGGAATAGGTGATGGTATCGCCGACCCGATTGCCCGTTACGGGGCTGGCTGTCTTGAGGATAGTCAGATTGGGCGTACGTGTGATTGGCGTTGCGGTTGTGTCCGGCGGGCTGGTTACGCCGGTTCCAGTCGGCGATGTACCCGTTGCCGTGGCGCTGTTGTTTACCGTTCCGCCATTGACTTCGTCCTGTGTAACCGTGTGGGTACCGGTACAGGTGGTGTCGGCACCTGGGGCCAGCGTCGTGACAGGGCATACCGCCGCTGCATTTAGCTTTGGATCGTTGATCACGAGGCCGGTCAGGGTCACATTGCCTGTGTTGACGACCTTGAACGTATAGCTGATCGTTGCTCCCGCACTGTTGCCGGTGGGAGTTCCCGCCTGCTTGTCGACGGTCAGGGCCGGGGAACGCGTCAGCGGTGTATCGGTGGTCGATGGTCCACCGGTGATGACCGGACCCGATGGCGGCGTTCCGCTGACAATCGCGGAGTTCGTCACCCTGCCAGCATTCACTTCGGCCTGCGTGATGGTGTGGGTACCCGTACAGGTCGTATCTGCTCCGGGAGCCAGCGTTGTGGTCGTGCAGACCGCGGCTGCATCCAGCTTCACATCGGTGATGGCAATTGCTGTCAATGTGATATTACCGGTGTTCTTCACCGTGAACGTATAAGGAATGGTCTGACCGGCCGCATTACCGGTAGGAGTGCCCGCAACCTTGTTGATCGTGATGGACTTTGACTGCGTGATCGGCGTGGTCTTGGCTGATGGCGTGCTGGTAACAGGACCCGTTGGCGATGTACCCGTTGAGGTCGCACTGTTGACAACCTGTCCCGCGTCAACGTCCGTCTGGGTGATCGTATAGGTGCCTGTGCAGGTCGTGTTTGTGCCGGGCAGCAGTGTCGTCGCGGCGCAGACCGGCGCTGTGGTCAGCTTGGAATCATTCACGCCGATGTTCACGAGCGTCGTATTGCCCGTGTTCTCCACCCGGAACGAATAGGTGATCGTCGAGCCGGGAATGTTACCGCTTGGCGCGCCGGCCGATTTGTCGATTGTAATCGACGATGTGCGGGTCAGAGGGGTCGACGTTCCATCGGGGCCGCTGATAGCTTTGGGACCGGTCGGCGGCGTGCCATTGGCTGTTGCACTGTTGTCGGCGGTTCCCGCATTGACTTCATCCTGCGTGATCGTATGGGAGCCTGTGCAGGTCGTGCTATCGCCGGGCTGCAATGTCGTTACCGGACACGTGGCCGGACTGCTCAGCCGGGCATCATTGATGCCCACGGATGTCAGGGTGACATTACCCGTATTCTTGACCACAAACGTATAGGCGATTGTTCCACCGGCGGCATTGCTGGTTGGCGTGCCAGCGGATTTGTCGATCGTCAGTGCTGGCGCACTGGCAAGTGGTGTTGCGGTTGTGCTGGGTGTGCTTGTGATGGCACCGCCGGTTGGCGGCGTTCCGCTTGCGGTCGCGCTGTTGTTGGATGTCCCGGCGTTAACCTCAGCCTGTGTAATCGTATGTGTGCCGGTACAGATTGCACTTGCATTTGGAGCAATGCTCGTCACATCGCACACCGCTGCAGCATTCAGCTTGGCATCGTTGATGACCACAGCCGTCAACGTAACATTGCCCGTATTCCTGACCGTGAATGTGTAGGGTATTGTCGAGCCAGCCGTAGCGCCCGTTGGTGTGCCCGCAACCTTGGCAATCGTCAGCGAAGCTGATCGCGTAAGAGGTGTAATGGCTGTCGAATTGGTACTGTTGACCGGATTACCATCCGGTCCTTTGGTGGTTGCCTGCGCCGTGTTGTTCGACGTTCCCGCATCAACTTCGCCCTGCGTGATCGTGTGCGTACCTGTACAGGTGGTCACAGCATTCGGCGCAAGTGTCGTCTGAGCACAAGTCGCAGCTGCATCAAGCTTTGCATCGTTGATGACAAGATTGGTCAACGTAACATTGCCGGTATTCTGGACGCTGAATGAATAGGCAATCGTCGACCCGGCCGAATTGCCGGACGGAGCACCAGCCGTCTTGGTCACCGAAACAGACCCTGTGCGCGTCAGCGGTGTAGACGTCGGGCTCGGCGCACTGGTGATGGGGGTACCCGCAGGCGGCGTACCTGTCGCCGTTGCACTGTTATCGACCTTACCTGCATCAACTTCAAGCTGCGTGATCGTATGCGTGCCCGTACAGATCGTGCTGACATTCGGCGCAAGCTGCGTAACAGGACACGTTGGACCCGGCGCAGGAATTTTTGGATCCGTAACGACAATGGAACTCAACGTCACATTACCCGTGTTCGTGACCTTAAATGTATAGTCAATTGTCGAGCCAGCCGTGCTGCCTGTCGGGGCCTTTGCCGTTTTTACTACCGTTAGAGCGCCAGAAGCTGTAATAGGTGTGGTTGTCCCGCTTGGCGGCGTCGTGATCGGTGTCGCACCACCAGGCGGCGTACCTGTTGCAGTCGCACTGTTGTTGACAACCCCGGCATCCACCTCCGCTTGTGTAATTGTGTGTGTGCCGGTGCAAACAGCAGTCGCACCGGGTGCCACCGTGCTCGGGCATGTTGCAGGAGCATTCAACTTCGGGTCAGTGATCGAGAGGGGCGAGAGCGCTACATCACCGGTATTGGTAATGGTGAAACTATACTGGATTGTCGAACCTGCCGTCGTTCCCGATGGGGTTCCAGCGCTTTTTACCATCGTCATCGATGGTCGCTTTGGCGTATTGGTGAATGTACACGTAATATCGTCGCCAGCTGTCGGGGTTACCGAGAAGCTTGTTCCCGCCCCCGATGGCAATGTGGTGGTTGCACCAGTTTTGGCGTTTGTACAGGCTATCACGCCACCGTAAAGCGCGATTGGACTGGAACTGCCGCTGGCCATGGCTTCCGACAGGGTATAGGCGGTACCGACGCTTATATTGGAAAGCTGTGCCTGGCCGTTCGCCGCTGCACCGGCTCCCGTAGTTGTCGCGCTAATCGGGCCGTTGGCACCAGCGATTGTCAAGGCAAACTGGTCAGTTGCCGCAACGCGCGTGCCGGTCAGTGCTTTCTTGACAGTAATGCGGGCATCGTCATCAAGGATCGTATAGGTCGAGGTACCATTGGCAGCTGCACCACAGCTTGTCGCGCTGGCGATCGTGTATGAGCCCGGATTCGCCGTCATCGTAAACTGGATGGTCTTGTTTGGCTCAATAATCGTGTCATTGACGATCGAAACACCGGTCGCAATACTCTGCGTTCCGTCATAATCACCGGCTGGGATAGTGACATTAAATGTGTTCGTACCGTTTGGTGTTGTATAATCTGTACCGAGCGTGGCTGTACCGCTCAGCACTACCTGTACAGTTATTGCCGAGGTCAGCGTCCCCGCGATGCGGAAGGTGGGCAGATTTGCTGTTGCAATGCTTTCAGCACCTGACGCACTGCCGGGCTGGAACTCCACGTAAGGCGACAAGGTGATCTGAATGTTATCAAGGAAGTTACCGACACTACCCGCATTACCAGATGCGAAGCCGAGCGTCTGGACACCGGAGTTTCCGTTATAGGTGTAGGTGCCACTGCGATTGAACCAGGAAGAAGCATTCGCCACAGACG